>JAGTVF010000097.1 GCA_018224315.1 Desulfobacterales bacterium
AGGAACTGCTCAACAAGCATTATCCTGAAATAGACATTGTTGCCCAAAAAGACACCCTGGCCTGCCTCAAGGCGGTTTCCTCCGGAAAGGTGGATGCCGCCCTGTCAGAGAAGCCGGTTTTTGACCATTTGATCCGGCGGCATTTTCTCACGGATCTCAAAAGCGTGCCGGTCATGGACAGTCCCTGGCTTGAAAACACGCCGGTATCCATAGGTGTCAGCAAGGAGCGCGCCATACTAGGCGCTATACTGCAAAAGGCCATGGACAGGGTGACCCAGGATGAGATGGCCCGGCTCTACCGCCGCTGGCTGGACCGGGAGCAGGCCGGGTGGGCCGGGCTCAGGATGACGCTTTCCCGGCAGGAACGCCAGTGGCTGGAAGAAAAGGGGGAAATCCGCATCTGCGGCCGGCCTTCCTGGCTTCCCTTTGAGGAAATCGATGAAAAAGGGTCCCACAGGGGGATTGCAGCTGATATCATGGCCCTGCTGGAGGAAAGAATCGGTGTGCCCATCCGATTTGTTCCCACAAAAAGCTGGGAGCAGAGCCTTGAGGCCTTAAAAAGCGGCCGCTGTGACCTGCTTTCCGCAGTGTCAAAAAGCAGCCGGGAAAAAGGCCCGTTTGTGGTGTCCAAACCGTATCTCGAGTCTGTCAATGTGATGGTGGCTCGGGACGGGCAGCCCTATATTCCGAATCTTCATGCCCTGGAAGGCCGAAAAGTCGGTATTGTGCAGGGCAACCCGGTGGCGGACTACCTGCGGGATCAGTATCCCGGCATCCGGCTTCGTTTTTATCCGGACCTGAAAGGGGTTTTGCGGGCAGTGGCCAAAGATGAGGCAGAAATCGCCCTGGGAAGCCTGCACCGGGTCAGCTATATCCTTCACGAACTCGGGCTTTATGATTTAAAAATCGCCGGGCAGACACCATACAAAGAACAACTGGGCCTGGGCATTGCCGGAGACAATCAGGTCCTTGCCGCCATCATGGACAAGGCCCTGGAGGCGGTCTCCGGCCGGGAGGTGAGCCGGATTACCCGAAAATGGCTTTCGATCCGGTATGAAAAGGGATTTGACACCCTGCTGCTGTTTCAGATTCTGGGGGTTGTGGCTGTGCTCATGAGTTTGTTTGTTTTCTGGAACAGAAAACTGGCCCGCCTAAACCGGGATCTGGGCACCGCCCATCAGGCGCTTGCCGTCAAAAGCCGGGAACTGGAAAGACTTTCGGTTACAGATGCCCTGACCGGCATTTTCAACAGGCTCAAAACCGAAGATCTCCTGCTGGATGAAATCCGGCGCATCCGAAGAACCCGCCAGCCGTTTTCCGTTATCATGCTGGACGTGGATCACTTCAAGCAGATCAATGATTTGCACGGGCATCAGACCGGAGATCATGTCCTAAAGCAGATCACCGGTTTATTGCATGCCAATATCCGCCAGGCCGACAGTATCGGCCGGTGGGGCGGGGAGGAGTTTTTGATCATCTGTCCGGACACATCAATGAAAGGGGCCCTCATTTTGGCCCGGCACCTGCGCGGTGTGCTTGCCGAACAGCAGTTTTCCGCTGCCGGCCGGGTGACCTGCAGTTTCGGCGTGGCTCAATATTACCCGGGGGAAGGCATCACCCAGCTTTTGCGCAGGGTGGACCGGGCCATGTACCGGGCCAAGCAGCGCGGCCGAAACCGGGTGGAAGTTTTGGAATAACCTGAGTTTACGGCAGCGGCTCGTCAGTGTAGGCCACATTGGCCTCCTGCGGGGTGCGGGGCTCAAGCGGCCGGTTATTGGCGATGTCATCGACCCAGTTGGCATTGAGCAGCAGGGATTTGCCGGATAGCACAATATCTGCATCCTGCAGGGCCTGGTCGGCTGTTTTGCGGTCATAAATCCCGCCGCAGATCATCAGCGGCTTGCCGGTTTTCTGCCTTGTGAGCTGTGCCATGTTTTGATCCGTGTCAAATGCCGGGTCGCTGAAATTCAGGGTGGAGACCGAAACGGCATCCACCGGCTCTTTGTCTAAATAACCGATGGTTTCCAGCCACTGGTCCTTTTCAAACAATGACACCTTCATGTCCACAACGCCCCAGTTCGATATCCGGAAGGTCAGCAGCCGGTCTTCGGGCATGACCCCGCGCACTGCGCGGATAATCTGTTTGGCCAGCCGGAACCGGTTTTTGGTGGAGCCGCCGTAGGCGTCTGTGCGCTTGTTGGAATACGGGGATAAAAATGAGTTGATGAGATAACCGTGGGCCCCGTGGACCTCCACGCCGTCAAAACCGGCTTCAACAGCGCCTTTGGCGGTTTCGGCAAATCCGTGGATCACATGATCAATGTCAAATTGACTCATTTCATCGGGCACCGGAAAAGGCTGCCCGGTAAGGGGATTGTCCTGCTGCGGGGCCACCGGGCTCGGGGCGATGATCCGGCCGGCGGGATTGATCTCCGGCCAGGCCACCCGGCCGCAGTGAAACATCTGCATGACCGCCGTGCTGCCGGCGTCTTTGATGGCCCGGACAACCGGTTTCCAGGCCTCGATCTGGCGCTGTGTGACCATCCGGGACTGGCGGGGATAGCCCTGGGCGCTTTCGTAGTCTGTGAGCACGGCTTCGGTGAAAACAAGGCCCACGCCGTTTTGGGCCCGGCGCACCAGAAAGTCGAGCACATCCTGGCGCGGTACACTGTCTTTGACAGCAGAGGTGCGCGTCATGGGCGCCACACCAATGCGGTTTTTCAACTGGATGTTTTTGATCCAAAATCCGGAAAACAGGTCTTTTTCTGCCATGATGGGCTCCTTTTTCTTTTCGGCCGGGGTGGGTTCAGACCAGATCCAGGTCTTTGTGTTTTTTGGCAATGGCTGCGGCCATGTCATCGAGTGCCTTGAAATCGCTTTGCGAGGCAAGGCCCTTGCACAAGACCGGATCAATGACCTCCACCTTGAGGTTGCCGGTCATGGACGCTAAAGTTTCCACGGTTTTGCCGCCCCAGCCGTAGGACCCGATAATGGAAAGAAATCTGGCCTTTGGCCGCAGGGCATTGGCCAGAAATGCGGCATAGGCGGCCATGGGATGCGGGCCGGCCAGGACCGTGGGCGTGCCCACCACGATTGTGGCCGCATCCACCAGGGACATGGCCAGCTTGCCGATATCGGTCACCGGCAGGTTAAACAGCTCCACGCGTACGCCCTGGGCTGTGAGGGCTGCGGCCAGGTGATCCACCATTTGCCGGGTACTGCCGTGCATGGATACAAAGGGCAGCACCACAAGGTTTTTGGGCGCGCCGTTGACCCACTGGTCATAGGCATCCATGATCCAGGCGGGATCATCATAGATCTGGCCGTGGCTCGGGGCGATCATGTCAATGTCATAGGGCCTGAGCTTTTCCAGGTTTTTGGAGATGATTTTGGAAAACGGCATCATGATTTCGGCAAAATAGCGCTTGGCTGCCTCATATACCCGTCCCGGGTCGGTGACGAAAAGATCGGAAGTGGCAATGTGGGAGCCGAAAAAATCACAGCTGAACAATATGCGCTCTTCCTCCAGGTAGGTGACCATGGTTTCGGGCCAGTGCACCCAGGGGGTGTGGAGGAATGTTAAGGTTTTATCCCCCAGGCTCAAAACATCGCCGTCTTCAACAGGGGAAAACACATCTTCGGAAAGGCGGAGCAGGTCCATGAGCATGCCTTTGGCTTTGGGGGTGACCACCACCTTTGCCTCTGGAAATTTCTCCAGCACCCGGCCGAGGGTGCCGGAATGATCCTGCTCGGCATGATGGGAGATGATGTAGTCGATTTTTTCAACCCCCCGGAGCTGATCCATGAGTGTTTCTTCCATGGGCGGATCCACGGTGTCCAAAAGCGCGGTCTTCTGGCTTCCCTTGATGAGATAGGCATTATAGCTTGTGCCGTCGGGCAGCGGGATCAGGGAGTCAAACAGCCGCCGGTCCCAGTCAATCGCCCCCAGCCAGTCAATGTTTTCCTTGATCTGCCGTTTTTCCATAACCGCTCTCTCCTGTGTTTTGTCCGGGTCTTTTGTACATACGGCCGGATAGCAATTGAAAGAAAACATGAAATGATTTTTAAATCCATAATATAGCTTTGCCCCCGGCAAAGGTCAAATCCACCCTTATCACCCCGGCTCAGAAATTGCTGCCTTTCCTCTCATCTGTTGTGAATCGGTTCATTTCATTGCCTGCTCTATCCGGGAGACATATTCTTCTACTTCATCGAGTCCGGAAAACAGGTAATTACAAATCTGTCGCCCGTCCACAGACTCATAATCATGGGCAAGAAATTTTCGGAAACCGGCGATTCTGGCAAAGGAATGGGCAAATTCTGCCTCAAGAATGCGATTTTCAGATAGAATATCAAAGGCCTCTGCATACGTTTGCGGCGGTCTCAGCGCTTTGCGCTTTATTGCCCTGGAGATTTCCGCGTAAATAGCAAGTTTATGGTTCAGTTCGATTAAACCGGCTTCGGCATCGAAGTATACTGCAACATCCAGGTCGCTCAGCGAATTTTCCATTGCCGTGCCGGATGAGCCGAACACGTAAGCAAAAAGCACACGGGGTTGAAATCCTGATAAGGTCTGCGCAAGCTCACCAAACATTTATACCTCGTCAGCCAGCAGTTCCGTGTAAGTTGTTCAGTGTGTGTACTTATATCATCAATAACTTATTTTTCAGTCAGCCCAGGGATGCGCGCCCATTTATGCCTGGCAAGCTTATGGTCAAAGGTGTAGGTTGCCTCGCATCCGGCTGAACGATTTTTGTAAATAATGACGTAGTCTGAAAAATCGGCTGGTCCCCGCCGATAGGCGGCAAGTGCAGATCCGGCGGTATGCGGGTCTTGGATGGAAAACTCTTTTGTGGAAAGAATCTGCTCAAGAACCTTGATCACCCAGTGTTTTTCGTATTTGTAGGCTCCGCGCAAAACCCATACCAACTCACAGAGAACAACTGTTGCAATCATTGCCGGAGATTCCCTTGTACAACACGACTCGATCAAATGGTTGGCCTGCGCGGACTGCTCGGCATGATCCTGGGTTAGATAGCGGACCAGCACATTGGTGTCCAGGCCGATCATTCTTTTTGACTCCCTTCACGAATGGCCCGGTCCATTTCTTCAAGCGATATTGCCTTTTGGGGCCTGGGCAGCATGCCTTTGAGCCGGCTGACCGGTGTATGCCTTGCCACCAGCCTTACGCCATGATCATCTTCGAGTATAAACTCCACCCGGTCTCCGGCCGTAAGCCCCAATTTATCTCTTAAATCTTTCGGCAGGGTAATCTGGCCCTTGCTTGTAAGGGTTGCATGCATCATGATCTCCTGTTGTCATCTGCATTTCCTTACCTAAAAGTAAGGAAATGCAGCTATCCCGTCAAGCCTTTTCTGAAAAATTTTTGCTCGGTCCGCTCTTGTATCATATAAAATCCTGTCCCGGCTTTCCTTGAAATCAATGGCAGCATGCAGCATAGGAGCTGCGATGGCCGCGCACCTGCCGGCCACCAAGGCCGGCAGGTGCGCGGGTCCATGAAATTTTAGAATTTCAGCAGCTTTCCGGGCCGTCTTTATCCGATGTCTGCGGGATAGACCCGCTTGGGATCGCTGAAGTATTCTTTGGTCAACCGGATGATGACCGGGCTTAAAAAGATCAGGGCGATGAGGTTGGGCCAGGCCATCAGGGCGTTGAATATATCCGAGATGGTCCAGACCGTGGATAGCTCCACATAGGCGCCCACCGGCAGCAGCAGGCAGTAAAGCACCCGGTAGGGCATGACCAGCTTTTCTCCGAAAAGATAATCAATGCAGCGGTCCCCGTAATAGGACCAGGTAATGGCCGTGGAAAAGGCAAAAAAGATGATGCCGATGGCCACAATGTATCCGCCAGGGCCGGGAAGGCCCATGTTAAAGGCTTTGGCCGTCAGGTCGGCACCGGTTTCCCCGGAGGTGAAGGCCCCGGTGATAATGATGACCAGGCCGGTCATGGTGCAGACCACAATGGTGTCAATAAAGGGGCCGAGCATGGAAATCAGCCCGGCGCGCACCGGTTCGCTGGTTTTGGCCGCCCCCCAGGCAATGGGTGCGCTGCCCAGGCCGGCCTCGTTTGAAAACACGCCCCGGGCCACGCCAAAGCGGATGACCTGGGCCACGGCTGCGCCGGCAAAGCCGCCGGTGGCCGCCGTGCCGGTAAAAGCATCTGTGAAGATCATGGCAAAGGCGGCCGGAACCTCGCTGAGGTTGGCAAAGATCACCACCAGGGAGCCGAGCACGTAAAAGGTTGCCATGATGGGCACCAGCCGGCTGGCCACCTGTCCGATGCGCTTGATGCCGCCGACAATCACAAGAAAAACAAGGGCGCCGATGAGCAGGCCTGTCACCAGCTTGGGAATCCCGAAATAGGTCTGAACGGGTTCAGCCACGGAATTGGCCTGGACCATGTTGCCGATGCCAAATGAGGCCACGGCTGCAAACACGGCAAACAAAACCCCCAGCCATTTCTGCCCCAGACCCTTTTCAATGTAGTACATGGGCCCGGCGCCCACCACGCCGTTGGGGTGAATGGTCCGGTAATGCAGGGAAAGAAGGCATTCTCCGTATTTTAAGGCCATGCCGAAAACCGCAGTGACCCACATCCAGAACATGGCCCCGGGCCCGCCAAGGGCCACGGCCGTTCCCACGCCGGCAATGTTTCCTGTGCCGATGGTGGCTGAAAGCGCTGCGGTCAGGGCCTGGAAATGGCTGATTTCTCCCTTGTCCTTTGGGTCGTCATATTTACCGGAGATCAGTTTCCAGGCATAGCCGAACTTGCGCAGCTGAATCAGCGGCACAACGATTGTCAGCAAAATTCCTGTGCCGACCAGAAGAATGATTGTTACAGGTCCCCAGACAAAACTGCTGATCATCCCAAGAAATTCTTCCATTCATCCCCCCTTTTTTACATTTTGAGTCGGGTTCATGTTGACGTGCGTTACGGCTCACAAAGGGTTGTTTCTTGCGGCGCTGCAGATTCCGGGCGGGAAAAACGGCTGGCCGGATTCTGCTGCTGCCGGTTGTCGTTCCGGTGGAAAAGTAAAGATAATTTATAAAAAAACAGAATGTTAACAGCTGGGACCAGTTGTTTTTAAAAAAGGATAGAAATCTTTTGCTAATTTTAAAAAAAATAGCACCAAATCGGACTGGTGTAAAGATATTTGATTTTTTTGCTTTACAACCAGAACTCCGGGTAACGGCGGCGGGGGGCGATATTGTTGACCAGCAGGGCCACGGCCAGCATCACAACAGCTCCGAGGCCGGCCGGAACCAGTACGTACCAGAAGCCCAGGGTATGGATTTTGCTGCTGCCGATCACCGCAATCAGTGCGGTGGCACCACCTGGGGGGTGCAGGGTTTTTGTGGCGTGCATGGCAAGGATTGCCGTGGCCACGGCAACGGCTGCTGCCAGGGGCATGCTTGCCCCCAGCAGCTTGAATGCCGCCACCCCGATCACAGCCGAAATCATGTGCCCGCCCATGAGGTTTCTGGGCTGGGCCAAAGGGCTTCTGATGGCGCCGTAGATCAGCACTGCGGATGCGCCAAAGGAGCCGATGATCATCACCAGATCCGAATCGCTCAGTATCCGGTAGTGGATCAGGGCCACTGCCGCAATGCCCAGAAAAGATCCCGCCCAGGACCAGAGCATTTCCGCAAAGCTGACTCTGGGCGGACTTGTGGTCACGCCTTTCATTTTTTTGAAATACTGCATGATTTTTCCTTTAACAAATCTTTGCAAAAAATGATTTCACCATGTCGGCGCGGCTGACAATGCCCGCAATTTTTCCGTCCGGGTCCGCCACCGGCACCCGGTTGATCTGTTTTTCGGCAAACAGCTGGGAAATTTCGGACAAGGGGCGCTCCGGGGCCACGGTCACCGCCGGGGCGGACATGATATCGGCCGCGGTTTTGCCCCGGATGGGAAGCGCCACGCATCCCTTGTTTTTCAGGCACTGGCTGATCACACCCATAAATGAGCCCGAGGGCTCAGCCCCCATTTTCTGGAGAAAATCCTTTTCCGAAATCACGCCCAGGACTTCATTTTTTTCATTTACAACCGGAATGCCCGAGATGTTGGCCGCGGCCATGCGCTCTGCGGTTTCCAGCAGGGAGGTTTCCGGATTGACGCAGATCACCTGCCGGGTCATTACATCTTTGGCCCGCATGGACCGGGCGATCCGGTCCACTGCGTGATTGTAGGCAAAACGGTAGATTTCCATGAAATCGGCGGGCGTGATATCAATATAGCCCTGCATTTCCTTCATGGCGGCGATAATGTCCTGGTTTTCAAGATCCACGGGCGAGGTGCCCGGATCATCAGAGTTAAACGGCATCAGCGGCCCCCTTGAAAATCCTGCCTTTGAGTCGGTTTTTGGGTGGTTTTCTACAGCAATTACGGGTAAAAACTGTAGTAAAGACTTTCATAAAACCATTGCGGCTGCATTGACTTATGTCAATATTGGAAACTGTGAAAGCCAAAAACAAAAGGATGACGCGGGGAAAATCATGACACAGAAACGCCGGAGGCACTACTGGCTCATGAAGTCCGAGCCGGGCGCTTTTTCCATAGAGGATTTGAAAAACAGTGAAAACGCCACTGCCGCCTGGGACGGAGTTCGCAATTATCAGGCCAGGAATTTTTTGCGCGATGAGATCAAGGCCGGAGACGGGGTTTTGTTTTACCACAGCAACATTGCCAAACCCGCCATTGTCGGGTTGGCAGAGGTCGTCCAAGAGGGCTATCCGGACCATACGGCCCGGGACCCTGCATCAGACCACTATGACCCAAAAGCTACAGTCGACAATCCCAGGTGGTACATGGTCGACATTCGGTACCTGGCTTCTTTGCCCGAACCCCTTGACCGGGATGCCCTGGGCAGGCATTCGGTGCTATCCAAAATGGATGTTTTAAAAAAGGGCAGCCGGCTGTCGGTCCAGCCTGTCACCCCGGAGCAGTGGCAGGCGGTTCTGGAGGTTTCGAATTTGTCTGACCCTGCAAAGAGGAGATGGCCCAGTGGCAGCGGGCATTGAGCTTCAATAATGAATAAAGCCTTTAAAACCGCAAATACAATCCTTTACTGCAAAAACTGGCAGCAAACTGTTGCGTTTTACAAAGACCGGCTCGGTCTGGCTGTGAATTTCGCAAATGATTGGTTTGTGGAGTTCTGTCTGGCGGGCGGGGCCAGACTCAGCATTGCCGATCAAAGCCGCGCTTCTGTCAAAAGCTGCGGCGGTGCCGGCATCACCCTGGCCCTGGAAGTCGAAGAAATTGAAGCGGTCCGGGCGCACATGCATGAATCCGGCCTTGGGCCCACCGATATCCGGGATCACCCCTGGGGGGCCCGGGTGTTTTATTTTTATGACCCGGAGGGCCACCGGATCGAAATCTGGCAGCAGAAGCCATAACTGTCAAACGATCCGGAATTCGCGGACCATTTTTACCTTAAATGTAAGCTTACACAACAAGGAGGCCTTTTAATGAAATCTTTAGAAAAAAAACTGATCAATCCGCCCGGAACCGAAAAGATTTACCAACGCATGCAGTTTTCCCAGGCGGTGCGCGCCGGCAACATGGTCTGGGTGTCCGGACAGGTGGGTATTGACGAAAACGGAAAGGCCGCCGAAGGCATTGAGGCCCAGGCACGGGCGGCTTTTGCCGGCCTGCAGCATGTTTTGGCAGAAGCCGGTGCCGGCCTGGAAGATATTGTGGAGCTGGTGACCTATCATACGTCCATGAAGGAGATTGGCAAGTTTTTAAAGGTCAAGGCGGAATTTATCCCTTCTGATTTTCCGGCCTGGACCGCCGTTGGGGTCACCGAACTGGTAATGCCCGAGCTTTTATGCGAAATCCGGGCCACTGCCGTGACCGGAAGCGGCAGCAGCGCGTAAGTTCCCCGGCCGGCCCCAGGGAGGGTTGAACAATGCCGAAAAACAAATACCAGGAAATCACCGAAGCCC
This sequence comes from Desulfobacterales bacterium, assembly GCA_018224315.1. Classification (GTDB taxonomy): domain Bacteria; phylum Desulfobacterota; class Desulfobacteria; order Desulfobacterales; family Desulfosalsimonadaceae; genus Desulfosalsimonas. The sequence goes on from JAGTVF010000097.1 coordinate 9,975, forward strand.
GCAATATGCTGGCACTTCCGGAAAAGGCCAGCCTTGAGACCAT
>JAGTVF010000098.1 GCA_018224315.1 Desulfobacterales bacterium
AGCAGTGGGATCTTCCCACCCCGTTTCTGACCTGGTGCATCAAAGATGAAATCCGGCACCTGGCTTATTTTGACGACCGGGCTGCCCTTGCCGCCACAGACCCTGCTGGTTTCAACAAGCATCTGGAAGAGGCGGCCTCTGATTTTGGGGCATTTGAAAAGCACCTGGAGCAGGTGGGCCGGGATCTGACCCCAAAGCAGCTCATGGACTGGTGGCGAACCCGGCGGAGCATTATGCTCGATGCCCTTAAAAAATGCAGCCCCAAAGACCGCCTGCCCTGGTACGGCCCGCCCATGGGCGCGCTGTCGTTTGCCACAGCCCGGCTCATGGAGACCTGGGCCCACGGTCAGGACGTGTTTGACACCCTGGATATTGGCCGCACACCCAAAGACCGCCTGCGCCATATCGCCCATCTGGGTGTGAAAACCTTTGGCTGGACCTACATCAACCGGGGCCTGGAAGTGCCCCAAAACCCGGTTCGCGTGAAACTTTTGGCCCCGTCCGGGGATTTGTGGTCCTGGGGGCCTGAAGGCGCCTCAAACCGCATCACCGGACCGGCCCGGGACTTCTGCCTGGTGGTGGTCCAGCGCCGGCACTTGGATGACACAACTCTTGAAGTCACAGGCGAAACCGCCAGAGACTGGATGCTAAAGGCCCAATGCTTTGCCGGCCCGCCGGTTAACGGTCCTGCCCCGGGCCAGCGCGCAGTGTAAAATAAAAGTCCACTGCCCTCCCGCAGTGCCGGAAAATCCATGAAAAACGTCGCATTTATCGAGGATGCCGGCATCAAAGAATGGTGGCGGCGGAATCTGTGCTTGCTTGTGTTTACAACCAGTCTTTCCATTCTTCAAAAAACGCCAGGCATTCCGGGTTGGAAAGGGCTTCCTTGTTTAGCACGGCTTTGCCGTGGAGAATTTTTTTAACCGCCAGCTCCACTTTTTTCATGTTCAGGGTGTAGGGAATATCGGGCACAGTGCAGATTTTGGCCGGCACGTGCCGGGGCGTGGTGTTTTCCCGGATGGTGATTTTGATTTTTTTCTCCATGTCCGGATCAAGCTCGTATCCGGGTTTCATTTTTACAAACAGCACCACCTTTTCGTCGCCGTCGACACTGTAGCCGGTGACAATGCTGTCTTCGATCTCGTCCAGTTTTTCCACCTGCCGGTAGATCTCTGCCGTACCGATGCGCACGCCGCCCGGATTCAGAGTGGCATCGGATCTGCCGTAAATAATTACCCCGCCGTGGTCGTTGATCTCGATATAGTCGCCGTGTGCCCAAACCCCCGGAAACATGTCCAAATATGCGGAATGATATTTGCGGCCGTCCGGATCGTTCCAGAAATACAGGGGCATGGACGGCACAGCGGCCTCGCACACCAGTTCACCCGGATGGTTGTATACCGGATGGCCGTTTTCGTCATAGGCCTTGACCTTCATTGCCAGTCCCCGGCACTGCAGTTCTCCCGTATGGACCGGTCCCATGGGATTGCCCAGGAAAAAACAGGAGTTGATATCCGTGCCGCCGGAAATGGATGCCAGCTGCAGATCTTCCTTGATCTCCCGGTAGACGTATTGAAACCCTTCGGTGTCAAGCGGCGATCCGGTGGACAGCACCGCCTTGAGCCCGGAGAGATCATAACTGCTGCCCGGCCTGGATTCGGCATTTCTCAGTGCAGCGATATACCCGGCGCTGGTACCGAAAATGGTAATTTTTTCCTCCTCGGCCAGCCGCCACAGCACCTCCGGGTCCGGGTGAAAGGGGTTGCCGTCGTAAAGGGTGATGGTTGCGCCCCGGGACAACCCGCAAGCAAGCCAGTTCCACATCATCCACCCGCAGGTGGTCACATAAAACAGATTGTCTTCGCGCTTTAAGTCCACGTGCAGCATGTGCTCCTTGACCTGCTGGATCAGCACACCGCCGGCACCCTGGACCATGCACTTGGGCGGCCCCGTGGTTCCCGAGGAATACATGATGTAATGGGGATGCTCAAAGGGCAATTGCAGAAAATCGATTTCCGCATCATCACTGGCACCCGCGATGAAGTCCGCGTAAAGAACACCCTTGGGAACGTTGCTGATATCGGGATTTTCCGTTGTATACGGCACCACCACCACCTGTTCCACGGAAGGAAGTTCCTGCAGGATCCGGCTCACCCGCTCCAGGTTGTCAATGTGCTTGCCCTTGTAGAAGTACCCGTCTGAAACAAACAACACCCTGGGCTCGATTTGTCCGAACCGGTCGAGTACGCCCTGGATCCCGAAATCCGGTGAGCAGGATGACCATGTGGCCCCCGCGCTCGCCCCGGCAAGCATGGCAATGATGGTTTCCGGCATGTTGGGCATGAACCCCACCACCCGGTCTTCGGGCTGGATATCGAGTTTTTTCAGCGCCTGGGCCACCCGGGAAACCGACCTGTAGAGTTCGGCATACGTCAGCCGGCGCACCGGCATGGACTCGCCCATAAACACTATGGCTGTGTGGTCATCGCGAAACCGGAGCAGGTTTTCGGCAAAATTGAGCCGTGCTCCCTGAAACCACCTGGCCCCCGGCATTTTGTGGGGATCATCCACGACCTGATCATAGCTCCGGGAATGCAGGATGTCGGCATACTTCCACATCTCGGCCCAGAATTCGGCAATGTTTTCAACGGACCATTCATAAAGATCCGCATACTGCTTGAAGTTTTTGTTGTAGGCAGCATTAATGCGGTTCATGAAGTGCATCATGGTGCTCTTCTGAACCCGTTCTTCAGAAGGCTGCCACAGAATCTCGCCCATAATCGCCTCCTTATACGCAATTGGCTCTTAGCGGAACCAAACCGGGATTGACTTTTATTTTAAGTGTTTATAATGATTTCGAATTTCGTGCTTCGGGTTTATGATTGAACCCCGGCCCCGGCGTATGCGGCCAAAGCCGGGGTTCCCTGCCAATGTACGGTTTGAGTTTTACCCTAGTAGGGGATCACGCTCAGCGCGATTGCCAGAAACGGAATCAGCGCAAAGAGCATGACAATGCAATAGCCGAACATGTGCCTTGCCTGAATACCCGTGATTCCCAAAAGCGGGATGGCCCAGAACGGCTGGAAGAGGTTGGTCCAGGCATCTCCCACAGAGTAGGCAATAATGGTCTTTCCGATCGGTACGTTAAGCTCCTGGGCCGCCCGGAGCACTGTTTCTCCGACCACGCTCCATTCCCCGCCGCCGGAAGGCACAAACAGGTTGGCCAACCCGGCGGTAAGCCAGGAGACAATCGGAAACGTGCCTGGACTGGAAATATTGACCAGCCATCCGGCCATAATCACACCGAGCCCGGAAAGGCTGATCATGCCCATGATCCCGGCGTAAAAGGGAAACTGCAGCACAATGCCGGCCGCGGACTTCACGGCGGTGTAGAAATTTTCCAGGTAGCTTTTCGGGCTTGTATAAAGGGCCAGGCCGATGAACAGGAAGCAGAAATTAACAATATCAAGATTCAGCCCCTTGCCCATCACAAAGAAGTACCGGAAAATGTAAATCAGGCCCATGAGCGCCAGCAGGCCGCCGATAATTTTACTGTTGTCGATCTTTTCGGCGATGGAGCTGTCTTTCCCAACTTTTTTGGTCTCTTCTTCTTGTTCGCCGCCTTCCACGGCCTCGGGCACATAGTGATCAATCCCCTTGATGCGGGCCTCGGACTTGGGCGTAATCAGAAACATGATAATGCAGGCGTAAATCAGCGAAACCAGACTCAGGGTCAGGCCGTACCCTGAAAAAATGGTTTCACTGGTGGGAATTACGCCAATGAGATCAGCAAAAATGTGTCCTTCTGTGGCGGAAAGGAGCGGAGCCGAACCTGACAGCCCCCAGTGCCAGATCAGGCCCAGGCCCATGTAGCCGGCAGTGCAGAGCACCGGGTAGTGCACCTTGATGTTTTTGAAATGCATCTGCCGGCCGGTTTCCCGGGCCACGATGGCGCCAACGATCAGGCCCAGCCCCCAGTTGATCCAGGACAGGATCATGGCCACCAGCGCGACCATAACCACGGCCTGCCTGCCGGTTTTCGGCATCCGGGCCAGTCCGCGGATCAGCTTCTGGGTCAGGTGGTGATAGGCCAGCACATAGCCGGTCACCAGGATCAGCACCATCTGCATGGCAAAGGTATGCAGGTTCCAGAACCCGTCGTACCAGTGATCAATCATCTGTATGGGGCCCTGCCCGGCAACAACCAGCCCCAGCACAAAGGTGATAAAGGTCAGGATAATTGCAAACAGAAAAGGGTTGGGCATCCACTTTTGAACGTTTTCTGAAACGCGGAATCCGAATTTCTCCAGAAAGCTTTCCTTTACCTGGGATCCTTCCATGATGATTCCCTCCTTTTGCCTGGACGTTTCATTCAAATGCAGCAGTAATGCTGCTGCGACTTATGTCCATTAATTCGAACAATGTTTAATCAATCGATATGATTTCACAAAGCAAAAGGGTCACAAAAAAGGCCCGGGATCCCTGGTCAGGGTGGTGCTTTCATGCTGCAGAGGCCGGCCCGTAACTATTGAGCTTGAAAACCCGGCAGAAAATAAGCTTCAGGAATTGTGCTTAAATTTCACTATATCGCAAAGTTTATTGCTGTCAAGAGGATAGAAGGAAAAGGAATGACAAAAAATATTCCCGGTGCCGAAATGGGTCAGCTGAAATAAAAAAATTTCAAAAACCCTGCCGGGTCTGCTGCCTTCCTTGCGCAACCGTGTGTTATCGGATATATTGCTTTATCATCAAAGAAAGGAGCCAACATGAATGAACCGGCTTTTCAATCCGCTCTGGAACAGGCCGAAGCCATCCGGACCGGACAGATTTCCGCCGTGGAACTGCTTGAATATTACCTGGAACGGGTTCAACGGTTTAATCCGAAGCTAAATGCGATTGTGCAGACCTGCTCCGAATCTGCACGAAAGCGCGCGGAAAAAGCAGATCAGGCCATTGCCCGCGGCGAATTATGGGGGCCGCTTCACGGTGTGCCGATAACCATAAAAGACACCCTCGAGGTTGTCGGCATGCCGTGCACCTCCGGTTCTCCGGCTTTGAAAAATCACATGCCGGAAAAAAATGCCGAAACGGTGCAGTCCTATATCGATGCCGGTGCGGTGGTGTTTGGGAAAACCAATGTCCCTTTGTACGGCGGCGATCTCCAGAGTTTCAACAAGGTCTATGGCCAGACCAACAACCCGTGGAACCCGGAGTGCACTCCCGGCGGGTCCTCAGGCGGTGCGGCGGCGGCTTTGAGCGCAGGCCTCTGCTGCCTGGAAATCGGCAGTGACATCGGGGGGTCAATTCGAACGCCGGCGCATTTCTGCGGCTTATACGGCCACAAGCCCAGCTATGGGATTGTGCCTCAGAAAGGACACATTCCGCCGCATCCCGGCATTTTTACCGGTGAGCACGGGGTTTGCCTTGACATCATGGTGGTGGGACCGCTGGCCAGAAGCATTGACGATATTTCTCTGGCCATGGATCTTCTGATTGCGCCGGAACCGGCAGATCGGCGGGGGCGGCAGATCCGCCTGCCCGAACCCCGCAGGCACAGCCTTAAAGACCTCAAAATCGGACTTTGGATGGACGACCCGGTTTGCCCGGTGGACAATTCCGTTGGCGAAGTTCTTCAGAATGCCGTGGACAGGCTGTCCGCCAAAAAGGCCCGTATTGCCGACAAGCGGCCGAATGTGGATTTTGCCGGCAGCCATGACTGTTTTTTAAGTCTGCTGGCCGCTGTCATGGGCGCGGGCACGCCGGAGAAATATTTCAACAAATGGCTCGAAGACGTAAAGGCGCTTTCGCCAGATGATTCGTCATACCTGGCCCGCCATCTCCGGGGGGCCACCCAGCTTCATCGGGACTGGGTCTTTCGAGACGGCCTGCGTCAGCTCCTGCGCCAAAGCTGGGCGGATTTTTTCCGTGAATTTGACGTGCTGCTCTGCCCGGTCGCCCCCCTGCCGGCCATTGCTCATGACAAGCAGTACCTGTATGACCGGCGAATCACGGTAAACGGAAACCAGCGCGAATACATGGACTTAATGGGGTGGGCTGGGCTGGCCGGCGTGGTTTACCTGCCCGCAACAGTGATTCCCGCCGACCGCACCCGGCAAGGCCTGCCTGTGGGCATGCAGATCGTGGGCCCTTATCTTGAGGACTCCACTCCGATCCGGGCGGCAAAATTGATCTCCGAGGTCCTCGGCGGATTTGTCCCGCCGGATGGGTATTAAAAATTTTCACCATACCACCTTAACTGTGCGCCGGTTTTTCCGCCCCGTCCCGGGATTTGGGGCCCTGGACCTGAAGAAGGCCAAAACCGCATCAACGGACCGGCCCGGGACTTCTGCCTGGTGGTGGTCCAGCGCCGGCACGTGGATGACACAACTCTTGAAGTCACAGGCGAAACCGCCAGAGACTGGATGCTAAAGGCCCAATCCTTTGCCGGCCCGCCCGCCAACGGCCCCGCACCGGGTCAGCGCCGCCTGTAATCTGATCTTTTGACCGCCTTGTTTTTAATCCTGCCCCGAATGGCAAAGCAAGCCTTTGGAAACGAACCGGATTGCCTGTCCAGGGTGTCAAATAATTAAATTTTATTGAATATCAGACAGTTTTATTCTGTTGACTCCTGATCGAAACTTTGTAAAGATAACTGTTCACTGTTCAGATATGTTTTTTTGTTTTGCCTGATGGTTAGAAAGAATGATCAGGCAGTGAGCGGGGGGGCTCCATGAATCGTTTTTTTAAATATTTTCGGGATCGGCCTATCGGGCTGAAACTTTTTTATACCTATTCGTTAATCGTTCTTGTTGCGGTGTTCATGGTCGGCATAAGTGCCTATTACATCGCCGGAAAAACCATTAAGCAAAACATTGAAAGCAAGCTCTCCAATGCCACAGATTCCATATTAAACATGGTGGAAACCACAGCCCAGGCCTCCATCAAGAATTATCTGCGGGCTGTGGCGGAAAAGAACCTGGAAATCGCTTCCTTCTACCACTCCCGGGTAAAGCAGGGGCAGATTTCAGAACAAGAGGCAAAAGACCGCCTGAAGCAAATTTTTTTAGGTCAGACAATCGGGAATACCGGATATATCTATTGCCTTGATTCCAACGGAATTGCGGTAATGCACCCCGATCCGCTTGTGGAAGATGTGGATTTTTCTCATTTTGCCTTTATCCAGAGTCAGATGAAGCGAAAACAGGGGTATCTGGAGTATGAATGGAAAAATCCCGGTGAAGAAAACCCCCGCCCCAAAGCCATGTATATGACATATTTTGAACCCTGGGACTGGGTGATATCGGTTTCCTCCTATCGTTCCGAATTTGCCCGGCTGATCAATATTTCTGATTTCAAAGACAATATTCTTGCCCAGACTTTTGGCAAAACCGGGTACAGCTATATTCTGGAAAGCAACGGCGATATTGTGGTCCATCCCCATCTTTCCGGCAATCTCTGGGACGCAGTGGATGCCGATGGATACCACCTGGTCCGGCACCAGTGCAGAACCAAAAACGGCAAGCTGTTTTACTCCTGGCGCAACCCCGGGGAAGAAATATTTCGCGAAAAACTCGTAATTTACAACTATATTCCCGAATATGACTGGATTGTGTCCTCCACCGGTTACCTTGAAGAGTTCTATGCGCCCCTGAACTCTGTCAGAAACATTGTGGTGGGATCGGTGCTGTTGATATTCACCATTATGCTGCCGGTGACGTTTACTTTTGCCCGAAGCATCACCCGTCCGCTTTATCAACTGGAAAAAAATTTTTCCCAGGGCGCAGCCGGCAATTTTACCGGGCGGATGGAAAGCCGGACAAAAGATGAAATCGGTAAGCTGGCGCTATATTTCAACCAGTTTATGGACAGGCTGGAATCCTACAGTACCAAAATTCGTGCGGAAATAGAGGAGCGACGGAAAACCGAAGAGCTGTTTTCAAAAGCGTTTCATTCCAGTCCCAGCGGCATTTTTATTGCGAATCTGAACAATAATCGATTTATCGACGCCAATCAAAGCTTTTTAAAGTTTACCGGGTGCCATTATCAGGATGTGATCGGCAAATCCATCAGTGAGTTTTCCCTGTTTGTCCAGTTTAAAAATTTTGAGCAAATAACGAATATGTTAGAAAGGGAGGGCCGGATTCGGGATATGGACGTGGAGTTTGTCAATTCTGAAAACAAGCAACGGCTGGGTACTGTCAACGCTGAACTCATCAATATCTGGGGCCAAAGGTGCATGCTTTGTTCCCTGGAGGATCTCACCGAGACGAAACGGCTGGAGCGGGAAATTATTGAAATCAGTGAAAGCGAACGCCTTCAGCTGGGGCAGTATCTCCATGATGACCTTCGTCCTCATTTGATGGGAATAGAAGTTTTGCAAAAAGTTTTGCGGCAGAAACTTGTGGCAAAGGGGTATACCGATATTGCGCCCGTGGATAAATTGCGGGAACTGGTCCGGGAGGCCGTGAGCAAAAGCGGGAGAATCTCGCGAGGTCTTTGCCCGACCCACATTGCCGATCAGGCCCTGGAACTGACCTTAGAGGAACTTTGCCGGGATATCGAGCAAATCTACAATGTTTCCTGCAATCTCAAACATGAAGGCCCAAGCATTCAGACCGGAACAATTGCGGCAACCCATATCTTCTATATTGCCCGGGAGGCCGCCTATAATGCCGTCAGGCATGGAAAAGCCCAGAACATATGGATCTCCATTTCCGGTACAGAAGAAAAAGTCTTGCTGCAGGTCCATGACGACGGCAACGGTCTGCCGGACAAGATCGACAACCAAGGTATGGGAATCCGCATTATGCACTACAGGGCACGGCGTATCGGCGGGGTGCTGGATATCCGGAAAGATCAAGACAAGGGTACCTGTGTGATACTGGGCTTTAATCCGCACATGATGATAAAGGAGCAAAAAAATGCCTTCTCCGTCCTGTAAGGTCCGAAAAATCAGGCGAATTCTGATTGTGGAAGACCATCCCATTTTTCGGATGGGGCTTTCGGATTTAATTGCCCTTGAGCCGGACCTGGAAGTTTGCGGGAATTTCGAGGATGTCAACAGCGGTATTCAGGGTATTGCTGAATTGAAGCCGGATCTGCTGATTCTGGATCTGGCCTTGAAAACAAGCAACGGCATGGATCTGCTCAAACATGTGAACGGCCACCACAGGCGTTTGCCGGTTTTGGTCCTTTCCACTTATGATGAACAGATTTACGCGGAGCGATGCCTGCAGGCCGGAGCCCGTGGTTATATCAACAAAAAAGAGGCTTCGGATTCTGTGGTCACGGCGATCCGTTGCATATTTTCAGGCAATATTTTTTTAAGTCAAAACATGACCGCTCGTGTGCTAAACAAATTTCAGAAAAATCCGTCGACCGTCAATGATTCCCCTGTAGATGTCCTGACAAACAGGGAACTGGAAGTTTTTTATCTGATTGGAAAAGGCCTGGTACCCTGCAGTATTGCCGAGCAGTTGCACGTTAGCAAGAAAACCGTCTATTCCCATACAGAACGGATCAAGGAGAAACTGGGTTATGCCCATTCTTCTGAACTGGTCCGTTTTGCGGCTCTTTGGGTGGAAAGTGAAAATCGGCGCCAGGAAACGGTCTAGGTAATTTACCGAGGCTCCGGCCCGGAAAAACAGCAAGCCCTTTTTGGGAATAGTCCAGTTATATCTTTCCGAATTCATTCAATTTACAATCTTATATCGCCTTGATATCCTCCTGTTTAACCGATACGGTTCTTCAAACATTTATCACAGGAGGTTGTCATGGCGATTCAACGTAAAGACAATCAGGCACAGCCCGGAATCAAGTGGTGGCGGTTCACTCTTCGGATTCCGGGGGTTCACGTGGGGTTTTCCCTTTCGGAAATGATTCAGGGAGGACTGCTGACCACGGCAACAGCCGGTGTGGTGGCCGCGTTGACCATGAAGTATTTTGATGTCCCGTTTGAACTGGCCTGGGCTGTCATGTTCATTCAGCTGTTCTGGTTGGTGGCCCATACGATAATCTTTGGTGAACCATATGCACCAGGTTGGATAACCCCGGCGCTTCCGCTTGTCATGGTGTTTCTCGGTCAGTTTCAACCCGGGTTGGAGGCAATACAGGCCATGACAGCCCTTACTATCTGTGTGTGTGCAATATTTCTTTTTTTTGCAGCCACCGGGCTGGGGGAGCGATTTTTTCAGTGGGTTCCCCCGGAACTCAGGGCGGCCATTATTTTCGGTGGCGCAATCTCAGCTTTTAACTCTGAATTTGACCGCCTCGACTCCATGCCCTACACCCTTCCCATTGTATGGGCCATCGTGATTGTTCTCATGTTTTCCGTTTGGTTTGCAGAAGCCAAGCAAAGGATCAAGGTTTTTAAGATTATGGCCAGCATGGCGCTGCTGGTGGGTTTTCTGGTTGCAGCAGTGGTCGGCCCCCTATTCGGGGAACTTTCATTTGATATCCAAATGGGCTTTCACATACCGGCCATCGGTGAATATATCCGAACGGTTTCCCCCTTTTTCGTGGGATGGCCGGGACCGGACATGTTTGTCCAGGCAATTCCCCTGGCCCTGATGGTTTATATTTTTGTGTTTGGTGATCTTGTTCTTGCCAACACATTAAATGAACAAGCCTCGGAAGTACGCAAAGACGAGGTGATTGAGGCGGACAACACCCGTACGCATTTTACCCTGTTTATTAAAAATATCGGGCATCTGTTGATGGCCGGCCCCTTTATTCCCCTGCACGGGCCCATGTGGACCGGCGTTCATGTCTTTCTGATTGAAAAGTACAAAACCGGCCGCAATTTTATGGATTCCATTTACACCGGGATGTTTAACTGGTACTGGCCGGCGTTTCTGCTGGCGCTGCTGGTTCCTGTTGTTTCGTTTATGAAGCCGCTGCTGCCGGTGGCCCTGTCGATTACCCTTATCCTTACAGGTTTTGCATGTGCCTATATTGCCATTTCCATGGTTAAAACCCCGGTCAGCCAGGGGTACGCCTTTTTTGTTGGCATGGTCATCGCAAAATTCGGACCCGCATGGGGACTGGGCATTGGTATCGGCCTTTATTTTCTTTTGATTCTTAAAAAGATGCCCGCTTTAGGGGGAAGCCTGGATAAAGTGGCGGCCAAGATGGGAGAAGAAGAATAAATTTTTTGAAAAATGAAAATCATCAATCATGATAAGGGGGCAAGATGCAATATCCATTCGTCAATTATGAATTGCTGACACCAGTGAATTTTATCAAAAGAAGCGCAGAGGTCTACCCGGAGAAAACTGCGGTTGTACACGGCAATCAGAGATATACCTACAAGCAGTTTTATCAGCGGGTCAATCAGTTGGCCAGCGCCTTGAAAAATTCGGGAATCAAGCCCAATGACAAGGTGGCTTTCATCTGTCCCAACATTCCGCCCATGCTGGAAGCCCATTTTGCCGTTCCCATGATCGGGGCAGCGCTGGTTGCGGTCAACATTCGTCTTTCACCGCAGGAGGTGGCTTATATTCTCAATCATTCAGACGCCTCCGTCTGTTTTGTGGACAGTGAGTTTGCTGGTCTGGTCCTGCCCGTTCTCGATGAGATCCACCAGATCAAAACATTTGTCAATATATGTGATGCCAACGATGAACGGCCGCTTGACGGGACAGACTATGAATCGTTTATTCAAACCGGATCCGGCGAGGATCGGGTCATTGATGTCGAAGACGAGCGCCAGGTGGTCACCATCAACTATACCAGTGGCACCACCGGTCAGCCCAAGGGCGTGATGTATCATCACCGGGGCGCTTATCTCAATGCTTTGGCTGACTGCATGGAAATGGGCCTGAAAAATGATTCGGTCTATCTCTGGACCCTGCCCATGTTTCACTGCAACGGTTGGTGTTTCCCCTGGGCTGTCACCGCGGCAGGCGGGACGCATGTATGTCTGCGAAAGGTTGATCCCGATGAAATCGTGAGTCTGCTGGCATCCGAGAAGGTCTCTCATATGTGCGCGGCCCCCATCGTGCTCATCGGAATTACCAATCACCCGGCATCCGATCAGATTGCACTGAAGCGGCCGCTTGAAATCGCAGTGGGCGGGGCGCCGCCGTCGCCTGCGATTATTTCCCGGATGGGACGAATGGGGGCGAGCGTGCATCATGTTTATGGACTGACCGAAGTCTACGGCCCGTATACGATTTGTGCGTGGCAGCCCCAATGGAATGACCTGCCCCCGGATGAGCAGGCCGCCATCCGTTCGCGGCAGGGTGTGGCCTATACGGTCAGTCAGTTTCTGGATGTGGTCGATTCCGATACCATGGAGCCTGTGCCCAGGGACGGCAAAACCATCGGCGAGGTGGTGATGCGCGGCAATATTGTGATGCTGGGTTATTACAAAGATCCGGAAGCCACTGAAAACGCATTCAGAGGCGGATGGTTTCATTCCGGGGATCTGGCGGTGATGCATCCGGATAACTATATCCAGATCATGGACCGCCAGAAAGATATCATCATATCCGGGGGGGAAAACATCTCCACAGTCGAGGTGGAAAATGTTTTGTATCACCATCCGGATGTGTTGGAAGTTGCGGTTGTCAGCACCCCTGATGAGAAATGGGGTGAGGTTCCCAAAGCCTTTGTTACTCTCAAGCAAGGGGCCAGCCCCTCACCCGAGACGCTCATTGATTTTTGCAAACAAAACCTGGCCCGGTTTAAAGCGCCCAAGTATATCGAGTTCTGTGATTTGCCGAAAACAGCCACAGGAAAAATCCAGAAATTTGTCCTGCGCGACAAGGAATGGTCCAGCAGCGAACGAAAGGTCAATTAAACAACTATTGATTAAAATATCAGGAGGATAAAATGAAGGTACAACCACCTCAAATAAAGAAAATACTTTATACAACAGATCTTTCTGATACATCTCTGCATGCTTTTTCTTACGCAGTGAGCCTTGCAAATCTTTATAAAGCAAATATTACCATATTGCATGTTATGGCTGATAACAGTGATATTGAACCCTTCCTCATAAATGTTCTTGATGAAGACCAAATCCAAGCTATCAGGAACCGGCACCAAGATGAAGCAAAGCAGACCCTTACCGGGAAGAGAAGGGCCAACGTTGTTGCAAAGGAGGCATTAAGCCAATTTGCAGAAGATGTGAAAACAGATACTGGCTCTTTATCTCTGGATAAGGATGAAGTCCTTGTTCTGCGCGGAGAGCCTGCCAAGACAATTCTGGAGGTCTCCAAGGAACACAAGCACGATCTCATTGTCATGGGGACACATGGACATGGCATCATAAAAGACCTCCTGGGCTCGACAGCCCGAAAAGTGACCCAGCACGCCGGCATTCCTGTTCTGAGCGTGCCGCTTATGAAGTGAGACGTCACTGCAAAAGTTAAAAAAGGGTTTCCGGTGATGTCGGCTGCCCATTCCGGATGTGGCCTTTCGGGAATTTTTCACATGATGAAGTTCGGGCTCGGGCTTTTGGGCCTTTAACAGTGAACATTAGAATTCAGGCTGACACCAAAAGTGGCACGGACAATCCGCGCCCGTGGCGGGCTATCAGAAGGCGCCAGCGCATGGCCTTATACACCCGTTTGAAGGGCGATCTGCCGGTTATCTCTTTTTTTACCCGGCGTAGATCATTTTCCGGGTCATGCCGCCGTCGGTGACAAAATTCTGCCCTGTCACAAATTCGGCTTGACTTGAGGCCAGCCATGCGGCCAGTGCAGCAACGTCCCCGGGCACGCCAACCCGGCCGGCGGGATGCTGTGCATGATCCTGTTTGGAAAGCTGTGCGGCTTTCCGCCTGCTCTTTTTTTGCCAATCTGCGGTTTCAATCCAACCCGGGCTGATGGCGTTGACGCGCACTTTCGGGCCCAGGGAAACGGCCAGTGCGTGTGTGAGGGCCACAACACCGCCCTTTGAGGCGGAATACGCCTCGGTGTGCGGTTCGGACTGCAGGGCCCGGGTGGAGGCGATGTTGATGATGCTCCCCCGGGTTTTGGCCAAAAGGGGCGCCCCGTGCTTGGCGCACAAAAAGCAGCCGGTTAAGTTCACATCAATCACGCGCCGCCATTGTTCCAGGTCCAACTCCGTGACCGGCACGCCGAATGAATCGGTGATACCTGCGTTGCAGACCAGCACGTCGAGCCGGCCGAACCGGCGCATTGTTTCGGCAAGCGCATTTTCCACGTCCGGTTCCGCGGCCACATCGCAGGCAACCGCAACCGGATTGCCTTGTTCTTCAAGCTCTGCTGCGGTTTCACGGCCGGCTTCTTCGTCGCAGTCTGCGATCAGCACGTTCATGCCGTCTTTTATGAATCGCTCCGCAATAGCCCGGCCAATGCCCTGCGCACCGCCGGTAACCATGGCTGCAGGTTTTGCCGGATCCGTTGACATGCAAATACGCTCCTTTTGCCCTTAATGCGGGTACATAAATTCGATTTGTGTGTAAAGGCTTGCCTTGCCCTTTCTGTAATTCGAGTATAGCAAACCTGTATGGTGAATCCCATCTTCAAATGCAACGGCGATAAGGTTTGCGCCCACTTGCCCATAAACAGCCGATATTTGCAGCCTTTGGCATATTATTATCAGAAACGATTCATATAGAAGGGAAAAAGCCTTGCCCGCCCGGCCTGGAATGGTAATTTTTATATATTGGAACCATGATCCAAGAGTATAAAGGAGGAAGCGGGCTTATGACCAAAAAAAATTTTCACGGCGCAGAGATGGAATGCGTGCAGGGCGATATTGCAAACCAGCCGGACATGGATGCGGTTGTCAATGCGGCCAACGCCGAGCTTCTGATGGGCGGCGGCGTGGCCGGAGCGATCCATCGGGCTGCGGGGCCGGGCCTGGAAGATGAGTGCCGGCCCCTGGCGCCCATCGATCCCGGCCAGGCGGTGATCACCGGCGCGCATAATCTGCCCAACCGCCATGTGATCCACTGCCTGGGGCCGGTTTACGGAATGGACAATCCCTCTGATCAGCTGCTGGCGGCGTGCTACCGCAATGCCCTGCAGCTGGCAGAACAAAATGGCCTGCAGTCGGTTGCTTTTCCGGCCATTTCCACGGGGGCCTTTGGATACCCCCTTGAACCGGCTGCACGAATTGCCATAGACACGGTGATTGAACAGTTGCCGGACCTGAAATCGGTGAAGCATGTGCGCTTTGTTTTGTTTAGCCGCTCCGATCAGCAGGTATATGAAAAGCTTTTGGATGAAATAACCGGCTGAAATCTTTTTCAGACCGGGTGCAAGCTTTTTCATTTAAAAACAGGGGAGGGCGGGTGTGGTCTTATTCAAAACATTGGTATGGACGGCTGCTGGCGCGTGTTTACTTTTCTGCGGCTGTATGAGCGGTTCGGTTTCCCAGCGTCTGGCGGCCGGCAAAAGCGAGACCATTAAGGTGGATGTCCGGGAAATGGGGTTTCGCCGCAGCTACCGGGTGCATATGCCGGCGGGATCCGCCGGAGACGGCAAACTGCCCTTGCTCGTAATGCTGCACGGCGCTTTTGAAACCGCCAAAACCATGGAGCGGCTCACGGGTTTCAGCGATCTGGCCGACAGGGAGAACTTCATTGTTGTCTACCCCAACGGCATCGGTC
>JAGTVF010000099.1 GCA_018224315.1 Desulfobacterales bacterium
ATCGGAAATCTGGTACCGATTGTCCTTGGTGTCGATTTCATTTAGAAAAATCAGGCGGGTTTCAGCTTGCATCCGTCTGGCCGACCAGGGCCTGGAGCGCCTCCTGGTACTTGCTCCTGGTATTTTCGATCACTTCGGCGGGCAGACGGGGCGGCGGCGGGGTCTTGTCCCAGTCAACCGAATTTAAGTAATCGCGGAGGTACTGTTTGTCAAAGCTGGCCTGGGGTCCGCCGGGCTGATAGGTGGCCTTGGGCCAGAACCGGGATGAGTCCGGGGTGAGCACCTCATCAATAAGAATCAGCCCGTTTTCATCCTCTCCGAATTCAAACTTGGTGTCAGCAATGATAATGCCGCTTTTTTCCGCGATTTCAGCGCCCTTCTGATAGATCTCAAGGCTGAGATCCCGCACCTGCTGCGCCCTTTCGGTGCCGATCAGATCCACCATGTGCTCATAGGAAATATTGATGTCATGCTCGCCAAGCTCTGCCTTTGTGGAGGGGGTGAAAATGGGTTCCGGCAGCCTGTCGGATTCACCGAGGCCGTCGGGTAGCCGGATGCCGCAGACCTCGCCGGTTTTCTGGTAGGATTTCCATCCAGAGCCGGAAATATAGCCGCGCACCACGCATTCCACAGGCAGGGGCCGGGTTTTTTTAACCAGCATGCTGCGGCCTTCGAGTTCATCGCGATACTGCCGGCAAATTTGCGGGTACTGGTCCACGTCGCTGGCGATTAGATGATTGTCGATTATGGAACTGATGATGTCAAACCAAAACAGGGAGATCCGTGTCAGAATGCTGCCCTTTCCGGGAACAGGATCCTGCATGATCACGTCAAAAGCCGAAATCCGATCCGTGGCAACCATCAGCAACCGGTCGTCGAGATCGTATACATCGCGCACCTTGCCGCGCTTGAAAACCGGCAAATCGTCAAACTTTGTTTCAAAAACCGTTTGTGCCATTGTACCTTCCTGACTTTAAATATATTGTTTATTAAATTCCCGGACAAAGCGCGTAATAATTTCCCGGCTGTCCGGATCCAGGTCGTAGAATTCCACGCCGGACTCAAACCTTCCCATCTCATTGCGATTGCAGTAAATTACCTTCCCCTTGACGTCGACAACTTCATCTTCCAGACCGACAGCCAGCAAAACAATATACTGCGTCTCAATGGGCTCGTGGGTTTCAAGCTTTAGCCCGATTTCATTGATGTTCAGAGTACGCCCCATGCCCTGCTTCCATTCTTTTCCTTCTTCGTCTATGCAAACGTATGAAAGAAGCTGAATGGATTCATACCGCTGCTGTTGTCTTTGTTCGTTTTTTATCATCTCCTCGGCTCCTTGTAAGGGGATTGGCAAATCCTGGCGGCATCAGTCAACATCGGCGGATTGGCCTGCGGATCGGATCAGATCAGCAATCCGGCTCGTGGTTACAGATATGGAATTGGTCATATTCTGAATCATGTTTTTCAGCGTGCTGGATAACGCCTCGTATTCCTGTTCGACCACGCCGGGTTCAACGGGCTGCACCGCAATATCGTCGGACACATACACGTGTGCGGAATAAGGTTCATGGGCGGCATTTAAAAACGGAACTCTGCCGATAAGGTCACCGACGTCCAGAGTGAGCAGATGTATGTACTTTTTTTTCATTTTTACATAAACAAAAGCCTGTCCCCGGGTAATAAAAAAAACCTTGTGCTCATTTTGTTTTTTGTCAATAAATCGCTTGCCCACGGGTTTGCCGGAAAGCGGCGGGGAGTGCTTGAGCACCAGTGCCGTACAGACATCAGTGAGCTGCTTCATCCGCTTGTCCATGGAAATCAAAATGTTTTGAAACATTTCAGAAAGACTCGAATACTCCCGGGCAATCAGTTCTGAATCGATCACCCCGAGCTGCACCCGGCCCACAGCGAAAATACTGGCGCTGCGAACGTTGCCGTCGCGAAGAAAGGACACAATGCTGCCGATAAATGCCCCTTCGGTCATGCGCAGAATCGGCGCGTTACCGTTTTCGGTTATCCGAACCACTTCCACGGTGCCCTCAAGGATCACCCAGAACCATTTGCCAAAGCGGTTCTGGATGACAATTTCATCTCCGTTCTGAAAAATTTCTTCATCCACAACATAGACATAATCCACCACCGGGCCGTTTAAAACCGGCAGCTGATCAGGACCGGACCGGCTTTTGTGCGAATCTGAATCGTTTCCGCCCATAATCGGAATCACTCCTTCATCGACTAAGCGAAGACCATCGAGTATGAGTTCCATCCGGCTTTTTTTGATGACCGGATCACGATTGACATCTTCTTCCATGAATTCAAAATCGGCTTCCCGCCAGCCGAAAAAACCGTTGAGGGCATCCAGTCCTGTGATTTTTCCGTATTCTGCATCCACCGGATTGCCGTTTTTTAGATAAATATAGCCGGGCACCCCGGTCCACGCGCTGGAGATTTTCAAAACCCCGGTGCTGCCACCGCCGCCGAGCTGCTGAAGCAGTTCGGCCAGCCCGAGAAATGCCAGACTTCCTTTTAGCACCACTTTTGATTCCATTGCCACCTGGTTGTATCTTTGCTGAAATGGTCGTTAAATGCATTTGTCCCGGACGATAACAGCTGGAGCAAAAAAAAGTATTTGTCTCAATAACATCGCATGGTTCTGCTATCATACTGATTTCACCACCGGAGCTCAAGAAAATTTTTCATAAATGCATTATGCCGGCACCCGCCCTGCCCAATCCCCTCAAAGAACAGCAACAGGGGGGCAAGGCGTAAAATTGCGCTTGACAACTCCGGCCGGCAATGGAATGCCTAATCAGGGAGTGTGACAAATCACGGGCAATCATGCCGGATTTCTCTTGCATGTCCGTACGGGCCTGCCTGAACAACAAAACAACATACAAAGGAGTAAACAATGGACAAAAAAGTGACCGTTGTGGGTGCCGGCAATGTCGGGGCCACCGCTGCCCAGCGGCTGGCGGAAAAACAATTGTGTGACGTGGTACTGGTGGATATTGCCGAGGGCCTGCCCCAGGGAAAGGCTTTGGATCTGGCCGAGGCCGCTCCCATTGAAAAGCATGACGCCTGCCTTACGGGAACCAATGACTATGCGGAAACCGCAGGCTCTGATATTGTCATCATCACCGCCGGCATCCCCAGAAAACCGGGTATGAGCCGTGATGATCTCTTAAAGACCAATTCCGACATCATGAAAAGCGTTGTCAAAAACATTGCAGAAAAATCGCCTGACGCCATTCTCATCATCGTGAGCAATCCCTTGGACGCCATGTGTCATGTGGCCTTTGAAGCTTCCGGTTTTGACAAAAAACGGGTCATCGGCATGGCCGGGGTGCTGGATTCCGCCCGGTTCCGCTGCTTTATCGCCCGGGAGCTCAACGTTTCGGTTGAAAATACCCATGCTTTTGTTCTCGGCGGCCACGGCGACACCATGGTCCCCCTGCCCCGGTTTTCCACTGTTGCCGGCATTCCCATCACAGAACTGATGCCAAAGGACCGCATTGACGCCCTGGTGGACCGCACCCGCACCGGCGGGGCGGAAATTGTCTCATTGCTCAAAACCGGAAGCGCCTTTTACGCCCCTGCTTCCGCGGCAGTGGAAATGGCCGAATCCATTTTAAAAGACAAGAAAAAAATTCTTCCCTGCGCGGTTTACCTGGAAGGCGAATACAAGATCAACGGCCTGTTTATCGGGGTGCCGGTAAAACTGGGCAGCACCGGCATTGAAGAAGTGATTGAAATCGAACTAAAAGAAGACGAGGCCGCAGACCTGCAGAAATCCGCAGATGCTGTGCGCTCCCTGGTCGATGCCATGGCCGCCCTTTAATGCGCATCTGAATTGAGCGATTTTTAAGCATCCGCCCCGTTGGCGGCCGGTCTTTGAACCCTCCCTGACCGGCCGCCGTCGGGACGGAGTCGACAACGAAAACGTCAGGGCGTTTTTCTTAAACCTAAATTGAGCGATTGTGAATACTGATGCACCCGAAAAAAGTCGCGATCCGACGGCTTTGTAAAAAGTCCAAGATCAAGGCTTGTGCGATTTCGAAGAAAGCAGCGTACTTAGCGTACGTGAAATTCTGAGGAATCGCGCGTAACGCAGATATTGGATTTTTTACAAAGCCGTCAATACTGCCTGCAGTTATTGCAGGCTTCCTGCCAGAGCAGATTCAGCAGGGTTTTCATAAAGGATGTGCGGCTTTGCTCCAGGAGACGTTCCAATTGGGCTTTTTCTGCAGGATCATTCATTTTCCGGGCTTCATTGGTCACCGATTCCATTAAAATGTCAGGGTCTGCGGCATCCCGGAACAGTCGGGTCAGGGCCAGGCGCAGGATGCTGCTGCGCGGAAGCGCCAGGGAGTCTAAGGTTTGTCGGAACTGCCGGGCATCCACCCCCCGGAGCTGTTCCACGGCCCGGGCTGCAGATTCATTCATTGGCAGGGATTGCAGAATTTCGATTGCCCCGGCCGATATCAGGGAGTTGATGACCCGGTAGCCGGTAAAATCATCCCATCCGGTTTCGTCAATAACCTGACGCACGGTGGATTGGCCGTTGATCATGGACAAAAGCATTGACTCATCGGTATTGAATTCGAGGTTTTGGCTTGTTTGTTTATGATCGCAAGGCTTGAGCACAGCCTGATCATCCGGGATTTGTTTTTTCAGCGCTGCCAGTTCATCAATTCTGCGGGAGGCTTCCAGCAAAATATTCATGGTGTTAAATGCACTGCCCACAATGCGTTTCAGGTCTATGGATTCATCTTTGTACACAAACTGACCGGTTTGCCACAAAAATACGTTATAAAGAGAATTCTCCGCCTGTTTGAGCAAAAAGCCGTTTAGTTCCGCCACCGTGATTTTCCCCTGTTCCACAAGGGTTTTTCCGATGCCCTGGTTTTTTTTCCGGCTTGCCGTCAGGGCGGCTTCCAGGGTTTGGGCACTGATCAGACCGTTGTTGACCAGCAATTGCCCGATACGGTTGCTTTTGCGCGATTCCGTGGCAAATACGATATCGCCTTCCTGCATCAGGATCTGGACCTGGTTGCTCTCAGAGCTGATGGTCAGCCTTCCGCTTTTTCTTTCATACTTGATCATCTGAAGAAGGTTTGAAAGATCAAATGTATCAAGGCTTCCCTGGATGGCCATGCTTTCTCCTGTATAAACGGGTCAAAAAAATTATCCTCCAATATTTCATGGGTCACGGCTTATCGCCCGGAAAGGCCGGAATGAATGGATTGGGCAGCTTTGCGTGTCATGCCGGAAAGTCCGGCCAGCTCCTCGACCGGAGCTGCGGCAATGGCCGCGATGCTGCCGTAGTGCTGAAGCAAAACAGCCTTTCGCCTGGGTCCGATACCGGCGATATCATCTAAGGCCGAATGCAGGCTCCGGCTGCTTCGCCGCTTGCGGTGAAAAGACACGGCCCGGCGATGGGCCTCGTCGCGGATGCGCTGGAGCAGATGCAATTGTTCGGTATGCTGTTGAAAATTAACCGGATTGGCCCGACCCGGCAGGTAGATCTTGTCTTCGGGCTCGCCTTTGGCCTCATCTTTTTTGGCAATGCCGATCACCCCGAACTGCCCGGACAATCCGAGTTCATCTATCACTGCAAGGGCGATGTTGA
>JAGTVF010000100.1 GCA_018224315.1 Desulfobacterales bacterium
AAAAATGGCGGAAGTGCATGGGAATCGAACCCACCCGGGACGGTTTTAACGCCCCACACCGGATTTGAAGTCCGGGAGCCCCACCAGTGAGCTGCGCACTTCCGCATGGATCATTGAAACAATAGTGATTGTGTATTTTTTGTCAATAACATCTTTGGGGTGATTGTGCAATGGTCAACAAAAAACGGCTGGCAGAAACTTTTAAAACCCTTGTATCCATCGATTCCGTCTCCCGGGAAGAGGGGCGGGTCTCGCGTGAAATCCGAAAGATGCTCGAGCCCTTAAACCCTGAGGTCTTTATCGATGATGCGGGCCGCCATACCGGAAGCGATACCGGCAACCTGATCTTGCGGCTCCCCGGCACCCGGGATGTGCCTCCCCTGATGCTCAATGCCCACATGGACACGGTGGAGCCGGGCCGGGGGGTCAAGCCCCGGTTTGTTGACGGGGTGTTTTACAGCGACGGCACAACCGTGCTGGGTGCAGATGACAAAAGCGCGCTGGCCATTATCATTGAAACCGTTTTGTCCCTGCATGAAAACAACACAGACCACGGTCCCCTGGATCTGGTGTTTACCATATGCGAGGAAATCGGGCTGCAGGGCGCCAAGAACCTGGATTTCAGTCTGATTTCGGCAAAATACGGCTATGCCTTAGACACTGCGGACACGGAAACCATTATCACCCGGGCGCCCACGGCCAATCACTTTGAACTGGTAGTTTACGGAAAAGCCGCCCATGCTGGGGCTGAACCCGAAAAAGGGATCAATGCCATCGTGCTGGCCAGCCGGGCCATTGCTTCTTTGGAACTTGGCCGCATCGACGAGGAGACCACCGCCAACATCGGGGTGTTTCAGTGCGACGGCGCCACCAATATTGTTCCTGAGACCGCCCGGGTCAAAGGGGAGGTCAGAAGTCATGATCCGGCAAAACTCGAGGCGGTGACCCGTAAAATCCTGGATGCCTTTGATGCCCAGGCCCGCACCTGGCCCCGGCAGCAGGACGGACAGGACTTGCCCAGGGTGACCGTTGATCTGACAAACGAATTTCCAAGAACCCATATCCCGGAAGAACATGCAGTGGTGCGCATGGCAAAGACCGCTGCGGCCCGCCTGGGCCGGGAACTGGTCTGCCGCCGGACCGGCGGCGGGGCCGATGCCAATATTTTTTTTGGCAAGGGCATTACGACCGGGGTGATCGGCACGGGCATGCGCGAAATCCATACGGTCCGGGAAAACATTGCCGTTGATGACATGGCCCGCACCGTTGAACTGCTCACCGAGATCATCGGCCTGCACGCCCACGGGGATTATCGTCCATGATGGCCTATTTTGACTGTTTTTCCGGCATCAGCGGGGACATGACCCTTGGGGCCCTGGCGGAGCTGGGCGTGCCCATGGATTGGCTGGCGCAGAATCTCAAAGACCAGCTGGGCTTAGATGATTTCCGGCTCACGGCCCGGCGGGTGAAACGATGCGGCATTTCGGCCACATCTGTCAGCGTTGAGGCGGAAAACGGACCGGAGCGCGATTACCAGGCCATCTCGCAGATGATCGCCCAAAGCCGCCTGGCAGCGCCGGTCAGACAAATGAGCCTGGCCATGTTTGACCGGCTGGCAGAGGCCGAGGCGAAAATTCACGAGTGCGAAAAAGCCCGGGTCCATTTTCACGAAGTGGGCGGCGTGGATGCCATCGTGGACATGGTGGGAACGGCCATGGGCATTGATTACCTGGGCATTGAAAAGGTGTTTGCCTCGCCCCTGCCCCTGGGATCCGGCACGGTCACCTGCAGCCACGGCACCCTTCCTGTGCCGGCGCCGGCAACCGCAGCCCTGTTAAAAGGGGTGCCGGTATACGGTTCCCAAATTCCCTTTGAGCTGGTCACCCCCACGGGTGCGGCCATTATTACCACCCTTGCCCGGGATTTCGGCCCGGTTTGCGACATGGTGCTGGAAAATACCGGCTACGGCGCGGGCTCCCGGGACTTGGAAGCGCGCGCCAATGTTTTGCGCATCATTACCGGCAGCCGTCCGGATGGGGGGGCGGAGGCCATGGTGATGGTGGAGACCTGTATTGACGATATGAACCCCGAGATTTACACATATGTCTCAGACCGGCTGTTTGCAGACGGCGCCCGGGATGTTTACATGATTCCGGTTTATATGAAAAAGGGCAGGCCCGGGGTCCTGCTGCAGGTGCTGTGTGACAGCGAATCCCAGCAGGTTCTGACAGCGCGCATTTTAAGCGAGACCAGCGCCATCGGGGTCCGCTATTACCCGGTCCGGCGCCGGGTCTTAGAGCGCAGGGCGGTTGTGGTGAGCACTCCTTACGGCGAGATTGCGGCCAAGCAGGTCAAAACCCCGGAAGGCGGCTGGCGCATGGCGCCCGAGTATGAATCCTGCCGTCTGGCGGCAGAGGCCTGCGATGTTGCCCTGCGAACCGTCTATGAATCGGTTTTGACCGTTTCCGGCGGTCATGATGCGGGCCCACGGAGTCCATGAACAATGCCTTGACACAAAGGGCTGCAGATTATAGAACCAAATGAATTTTATCTCCAAATTGTCCGTGGCTGTGGCCACGGGCGGATATATCGGCAAAATTCCATTTGCCCCGGGCACCTTTGGCTCGATTCCGGGCCTTTTGCTGTACTGGGTCATGGCGCAGATGCACACCCGCTATGCCGTGCTGCTGGCGCTGGCCGTGATTGCAGCAGCTGTTTGGTCTGCGGGACGGGCCGAGACCGTGATGGGGCAAAAAGACCCCGGGGCCATTGTAATCGATGAGATTGCGGGCATGGCGGTTGTTTTTGCAGGGCTTCCCCTGTCCTGGCCCCTGGCAATTTCCGGGTTTGTGCTGTTTCGGATTTTTGACATCATAAAGCCCTTTCCCGTGGGGTGGCTGGAACGACAGTTTGACGGCGGACTGGGAATCGTCATTGATGATGTGGCTGCAGGCCTGATCTGCCGGGTGATTCTGGCAGCCGCCCTGGCCGTGTTGCCGGCCGGCTTCGGGTAAGCGCTCCTGGATGCCCATGAGTGACAAAAATACCAAAAAGGTCCGACCACAATCGCCATCAGGCGATTTTGTGCGGGCTTTTATTGCCGTGCGCCTGCCCGGCGAAGTGACGGCCGCTCTGGCCGATTTGCAGGCCCGGCTCCGGAAATCCGGTCTGAAAATGAAATACACATCACCGGAAAACATTCATCTGACGCTGAAATTTTTGGGCCCTGTGCCGGCTTCGGCCGTAAAAGCGGTTTCGGCTGCAACAGCAGAGGCGGTTTCCGGTGTTTCCAAAATGTGCATAGACACCCGGGGCCTTGGTGTGTTTCCCGGCGTGCGCCGGCCCAGGGTGATGTGGACCGGAATCGGGGGGCAGACCCAGCAGTTGGCATTCTTGCAGCAGACCGTGGAAGAGAAAATGGCCGGGCTGGGATTTGAAAAGGAAAACCGGGAATTTACCGGGCATCTGACCCTGGGCCGGTTTAAGGCAAAGGCCGATCCGGCCGGTGTTGCAGATGCCATTGCACAATTCGGCGATTTTTGTGCCGGCCCTTTTGAAATACAATCCGTGCAGTTGTTTGAAAGCACCCTGACCCCGAAGGGCCCGGTATACAGGGTAATTTCCGGCCACGGGCTGGGCGCTGATTCCACGGTATAATATATTTTCGGCAAACACACGAAATCCATTTTGCAGCCTTGCAGAAAATGATTGCCACCGGTATCAACCCCGGCGATCCTGATTTTCAGTCAAGGGGCATGATACATCCTTCAGGAGGCGGATATGAGCAAGTCCATGGACAAGGAAAAGGCGGTGCAGACAGCCATTGGCCAGATCGAGCGCCAGTTTGGCAAGGGTTCGATCATGAAGCTGGGCAGCAGCACCATCATTGACATTCCGGCAATCCCCACCGGTTCCATTGCCCTGGACCTGGCCCTGGGCATCGGCGGCATTCCCCGGGGAAGGGTCACCGAGATCTACGGGCCCGAAGCCTCCGGCAAAACCACCCTTGCCCTGCATGCCGTGGCCGAGGCCCAGCGGCAGGGGGGCATTGCCGCGTTTGTGGATGCCGAGCACGCCCTGGACACTGCCTATGCGAAAAGACTTGGGGTCAATACGGACGAACTGCTGGTTTCCCAGCCGGATACCGGGGAGCAGGCCCTTGAAATCGCGGATATGCTGGTGCGAAGCGGGGCCGTGGACATCCTGGTCATCGACTCGGTGGCCGCCCTGGTGCCCCGGGCCGAAATTGAGGGGGAAATGGGCGATTCCCACATGGGCCTGCAGGCCCGGCTCATGTCCCAGGCCCTGCGAAAACTCACCGGCACCATGTCCAAGACCAATACCTCCCTGATCTTTATCAACCAGATCCGGATGAAAATCGGGGTGGTTTTCGGCAATCCCGAAACCACCACCGGCGGCAACGCCCTGAAATTTTATTCATCGGTGCGCATCGAGGTGCGCCGGACCGGCTCCATCAAGGAGGGCCAGGAGGTGATGGGCAACCGCACCAAGGCCAAAGTGGTCAAAAACAAGCTGGCCCCGCCGTTTAAAGAAGCCGAGTTTGACGTGATGTACGGCGAAGGCATCTCGGCTGCAGGCGATCTGCTGGATATGGGGGTCCGCGCCGGGGTCATTGAAAAAAGCGGTTCCTGGTATTCCCATGACGGCCAGCGCCTGGGTCAGGGCCGGGAGAACATCAAGAAGTTTTTCCACGAAAATCCGGACCTGCACGCCAACCTGCGCGACCGGGTCAAGACAGCCCTGGGCTTGACCCCGGGCAAAAAGCAGGAAGCCACAGCCGAAGCCGGCCAGGAGCCCGCCGGCGGCGAACCCGAAGCAGCTGAAAAATAGGGGAAGCTCATGACGGGAAACGAGATCCGAAAGAAGTTCTTCGACTATTTTGCACAAAAAAATCACCAGGTCGTCCGCAGCTCTTCGCTGGTGCCCCAGGATGATCCCACCCTGCTGTTTACCAATGCCGGCATGGTGCAGTTCAAGCGGGTGTTTCTCGGCGAGGAGAAGCGCGGCTACAACCGTGCGGCCACCTCCCAGAAGTGCCTCCGGGCCGGGGGCAAGCACAACGACCTGGAAAACGTGGGCTATACGGCCCGGCACCACACCTTTTTTGAAATGCTGGGCAATTTTTCCTTTGGCGATTATTTCAAAAAAGAGGCCATCGGCTATGCCTGGGAGCTTCTGGTCGACGGTTTCGGCCTGCCGCCTGCGGATTTGTGGGTCACCGTTTATCTCGACGATGATGAGGCCTTTGAGATCTGGCGCGATCATATCGGCGTTGATCCCGAGCGCATCGTCCGCCTGGGGGAAAAAGACAATTTCTGGTCCATGGGCGAAACCGGCCCCTGCGGTCCCTGCTCGGAGATTCTTATCGACCGGGGCGCGGCCGCCGGCTGCGGCTCGCCCGACTGCATGCCCGGATGCGAGTGCGACCGGTACCTGGAGATCTGGAATCTGGTGTTCATGCAGTTTAACCGATCGGAAGACGGGCAGATGACCCCGCTTCCCAGCCCGAGCATTGACACGGGTATGGGGCTGGAGCGCATTGCCTCGATTATCCAGGACGTGCCCACCAATTT
>JAGTVF010000101.1 GCA_018224315.1 Desulfobacterales bacterium
CCGGCTCCGGGCGCACATGGAGTTTGCCGCCGGGCGAAAATCCGGGGGCAAGCCTTTGAAATACACCAATTCCCATTACGGCTTTGCCGTGATGACCCGACAGGAGATCGCTCTGCGTTTTTTTTACCCGTATAAAGTGACGGCGCCGGAACCGGGGCGGTTTGTGGTCGGTTATGATGACTCCCCACCGGCCGGCCTCTTTAATGGCGGACACGTCCAATCGGTCGAAACCATTGAAAAACCTGAACCGCCGGCCCCGGTTCAAAAAAGCCTGTTTTAAGGCCTGCTGCAATGAATGTGATATTTTTTGCCATTGTGATGATCGCGTTTTTGTTTGCCGCTGTCCGCCAGCTGGCAGGCGGCCCGGCAGACGGGGACACCACGCCCATTGAGGCGTTGTCGCAGTCCGTGGTGGACTCTGCGGCCGGTGCGGTGGAACTGGCCATCGGCCTGATCGGGGTGATGACCTTGTTTCTGGGCCTGATGAAGGTGGCGGAAAAGGGCGGTCTGTTAAATGTCATGTCCCGGCTGCTGCGGCCGGTGATGGTGCGGCTGTTTCCGGACGTGCCCGCAAATCATCCGGCCATGGGCGCCATGATCTTAAACATGTCGGCAAATGCCCTGGGTCTGGGAAACGCGGCGACCCCCTTTGGCATCCGGGCCATGCAGGAGCTCGACACGCTCAACGCTGAAAAGGGCACGGCCACCAATGCCATGGCCCTGTTTCTGGCCATCAACACATCGAGCATCACCCTGCTGCCCACCGGCGTGATCGCCCTGCGGGCCTCTGCGGGATCCGGGGACCCGGCTGGAATCCTGCCCACCACACTGTTTGCCACCCTGGGCTCCACGCTGGTGGCCATCATTGCAACCAAGCTCTACCAGCGGTTTTCATCGCCGGCCCCGGCTGTTTTGACAAGCGCGGCAGCAGGCGATCCGGCAGAGGAGGCGGCCGAACGCACCGGAGCCGGAGAAGCACACAATCCCAATCAGAATTCCGACCCGAATTTAGATCAGAATCCGGATCAGCATGCAGACCATGAATATGCCCACATGCTTGAATCGGCTTCAACGGGCTACCCCGGCTGGGTGAGCCTGACGGTGCTTGGCTGCGTGATGGCCATCATTCCTCTGGCCATTGTCTACGGCACCGTGATTTCTCCCTGGATTATCCCGGGGCTGGTGGCGGGCTTTCTTGCCTACGGCATGATCCGGGGAGTGCGGGTCTACGAGGTATTTGTGGAGGGGGCAAAAGAGGGCTTTTATGTGGCGGTCAAAATTATTCCTTATCTGGTGGCCATCCTGGTGGCAGTGGGGATGTTCCGGGCATCCGGGGCCCTGGAGGCCATGGTGGGCATGCTGGGGCCGGTGACGGCAAAAATCGGGCTTCCGGCAGAGGCCCTGCCCATGGCCCTGCTGCGGCCCCTTTCAGGCTCCGGGGCCTACGGGGTGCTGGCATCGATTATCAATGACCCGGCAGTGGGGCCGGATTCCTATATCGGCTATCTGGTCTCCACCTTCCAGGGTTCCACAGAGACCACTTTTTACGTGCTGGCGGTGTATTTCGGGGCCGTTCAGGTCCGCCGGGTGCGCCACGCCATGGCCGCGGCCCTGACCGCTGATTTGGCCGGCATCATGTTTGCGGTACTGGCCTGCACCCTGCTGCTGGCGTAAAAGTGCCCTTTATTTTTGGTTTACCTGCAGGGTGCGGATCCGGTTGATGGCACCGGCGATGTCAATGGCGCGGATGGCCGCAAGATCGCCTGTGACAAAGGGCGTCAGCACATCCAGCCCGTTTTTTTCGATATCGGCAATTGCTTTTTCAGCCACTTCCCGCAGGGGCCGGCGGCCGTCCATAAAGCCGGTGGCATGATAGACCGCATGGGCCAGGGCCCGGGTCTGGGAAGGATCCACGATCTGCTCCAGATCGCTTAAATCCACCTCTGTTTCCCCCAGCAGGATTTCCCGGACACCTCTGCCGGCGATTTTCATCTTTTTGTTACGCCGGTACACGGATATGCTCTGTGCCTGAGCAATGCGGGCGGCAATTCTGCCGAAATCTGTTCCGCCCTCGGCCTGCCGGCCGGCCGGGTCGCTTTGGGCAATCTGTCTGGCCGCATCTGTGGCGTCTTCGGGCAGGTATTCGGTCATCCGGATCACGTGGTCGGCCACGCTGAAGTAATCGCCTGAGCCGCCCATGACCAGCACCGTGGAAACCCCTTTTTCAATAAAAAGCTGGCGCACCTTGTCAATAAACGGGGTAATGGGCTCGCTTTGTTTGGCCACCAGCTGCTGCATCCGTCGGTCCCGGATCATGAAGTTGGTGGCGGAGGTGTCCTCGTCGAGCAGGATGGCTTTGGCCCCGGCTTCCACGGCCTCGATGATGTTGGCCGCCTGGGAGGTGCTGCCCGAAGCGTTTTGGGTGGAAAATCGGGTCGTGTCCTTTTGCAGGGGCAGGTTGCTGATAAATGAAGAAATATCGGTTTCTGCAATGCTTCGGCCGTCGCAGGCCCGGATTTTGACCGCGTTTTTTACCGTGACGGCAAACTGTCTGCCGTCATCGGGGACATGGTTGTAAATACCGCGTTCCAGGGCATGGAGCAGGGTGGATTTGCCGTGAAACCCCCCGCCCACAATCAGGCTGATGCCGCGAAAAATGCCCATGCCGGTGATTTTTCCGGCATTGGGCAGCTCCAGGGTGACCCGGTAGGTATCATCAGAGGCAAACCGCACCGCCCGGGGGTCATCTATGGGCCGGTCGTCGATTCCGCTTTTGCGGGGCAGCAGGCTGTCATCTGCAATAAAGGCGATTAGGCCTTTTTCAGAAAGCATGGCCCTGGCCGCGTCCGCGTCTTCCGCGGTTTCGATGTGCCGGTAGACGGCTTTTGGGTCCAGTGCGGAGAAAAACAGGGAGGTGCTGACAATCTCCGGCAGTTCGGAGAAAAACATGGCTTCTGCGTCCCGGCCGGCAATTTTTCTGCCAAAAGCCGGAAGCCCCATGAAAAAACGGAGTTCCACGAATTCATCATTGATCTGAAAGGAACTGCGCTCAAGGATCTGCTGGCCGGGACGGTCAATGGTGATGGCCCCGCCTTTGCCGATGCCCCGGCTTCCCTTTGACAGCCGCCGGCTCTGCTGTGAAAACCGCCGGGTTAAAAAATCGCCCAGGGCGATGGTGCGGCTTTTGTTTGCGGTGGTGTCTTTGGCAAACCCGGAATCCGTGCGCCGGACACGC
>JAGTVF010000102.1 GCA_018224315.1 Desulfobacterales bacterium
ACCATTTCCATGAATGAAACCGTGCGCTTCTATTCCATGGCCCCGTTTCTGGCCCAGGCCAGGGCTGCGCAAATCCGGATGGAGCCCGGTTCTTTTATGGGCGAAGACAGCGGGGATTTCGGCCCGGATTTTCCCGGATACACATGGCAGAGCCGGGTCCGGTCACGGGAAATCAGCATGGAAGAAGATGGTGAAATTGATTTTCTCCAAGTCGGCATCACTGTCCGGCATTCGGCGTGGGGGCTTGTTTATGCCATCACCCGACAGATTTCAGACAAAAACGAGCAATGACAGCCATGAATCCGACCCGGCATCAAAATCCGCCAAAGATGTCCGGAGATCCCGGATTTACCCTGCTGGAAGTGTTGGTGGCCGTTGTTATTTTTGCCGTGATTGCCACTATTGTCTACAGTGCAATGAATGCCGCCATATCCCGGATAGGCGTCATCAAAGATGGTGACAGGGTTTTTGCAATGGGCGCCGGGTGCCTGCACCGGATCAGCACGGATCTGCATTCGGCCTATGCCGATCCCTATCCCCTGTTTTCTCCGCCCGATGCCGCAGATGATCCGGATCCTTACGCTTTTGTGGGTCAAACCGATTTTGTGGCCGGAAATTCCTTTTCAGGATTGCAGTTTGCCGCTTTTGCGCACCTGCCGGTTTCCGCGGGCAGTGCAGATCCGCAGAAAACCGCCGCCGGCCTGGCGCAACTCCGGTATTTTGTTGAAAAAAGTCCGGACCCGGACCGCGGTTATGTTCTCAGGCGCGGGGACCGGCCCTTTGCCTGGGATACGGATGCAGATCAATGGGATCCCAACCGGGCGCCGGTGCTTTGCACCCATATCACGGAGTTTGCCCTGACCTATTTCGATCATGAGGGCAATGACCGGCAGACCTGGGATTCGTCTGATGAAGCAACAAAATACGCAACCCCGGCATTTGTGGAAATTTTTTTCAGGATTGAAACCAGTCAGGGAAGCTATCCGTTTTTCACCCGGGTGGCTGTACCGGCGGGCAGGGAGCCCCTTGAACATGCTGAAAGCCAATAACCACGGCATTGCTATGATCATCACCCTGAGCATCATCACGGTTTTGATTGCTGTGGCCTTTGAGTTAAACCGGCAGACCGGCGCTTCGCTGAGCAGAAGCGGGGCAGCCAGAGACAGGCAGGTTCTGCAGCAAAAAATTGAATCCGGCGTCAACCTGGCCATGCTGATTTTGATTCGCGACAAGGAGCAGACAGAAGTGGATTCTGTCCAGGAAGACTGGGCAAACCCCGAAAAAATCAACGGATATCTTGGCCGGGCCGGGTATGACAAAGATGAATTGCAGATTAAAATCACCGATGAACGCGCCCGTCTGCAGGTCAACGCCCTGGTGCAGTTTCCGGCCGGACGGGATTTTAACCCTGTACAGCAGCAATTGTGGTTCCGGTTTCTTGAATTGTTTCTCCAGGGGCGGGCGCAAGCCGAAACAGCCTTGCCCCAAGAACCCCTGGAGCCGGACATGATCATCAACCCAATCAAGGACTGGATTGATTTCGGCGACGATGACGCCATAACAGGCATAACCGGTGCGGAATCCGATTATTACATGGAACGGGATCCGCCATACAAGTGCAGAAACGGCCCGGTCCGGCATTTGTCCGAACTGCTGCGCGTGCGCAGCATCACCCCGGAATTGTTTTTTGCAGATGATGAAAATGCCGGCCTGGGTGATTTTGTGACTGTACAGGGCCTGGCGCCGGCGGCTGGCAGCCGCCGTGATTTTACCTATGACGGCCGGATCAACATCAATACTGCTGAAATACCTGTTTTAGCAGCACTGCTGCCGGCGGGCCTTGAGTTTGTGGCCCCGGAAATGGCCGCGTTTCGCAAGGAAACCTCAGGCGGTGAGTATCTCTATGATTTGACCGGTCCGACCTGGTACCGGCAGGTTCCCGGGATGGGGGACGTGGAGATCGATGAGTCGCTGGTGGCGGTCAAAAGTGATTTGTTTCGCATCCGGTGCCAGGCCCGGGAAAATCAAACTTCCATGGCCGCAGAGGTATTTGTGCGGCGGGAACAGAAAAAATCCGGGGGATGGAAATGTCGTGTATTGCGCTGGCAGTATGAATAGGATATATATAGTCAGGGATTGCTTGAAAATCGCATAGGGCCCTGTGAAAAAATTTAAAATTAATGCCGTAACACAGTTATGAGCAACCGGATTCTATCCATTGATATCAGAAAGCAGGGCCTGTGTGCCGTGCTGGTTCGCACCGCCCTGAAGGGCAACCGGATTGAGGACCACAGGTTCGTGTCTTTCAACGATGCCCCGGCAGAAGCAGCCGGCCCGGAAGAACGCCTGGCCTGGGCCATGGAGACGGTGATCGGCCAGATTCCTGCTCAGGGCGTCGGCTGCCTTGTTTCCATTGCCGCCGCCGAGGTGTCTTTCCGCAACCTGCAGGTGCCGTTTAAAGACAACAGAAAAATCCGCCAGGTGCTTGATTTTGAGCTGGAGCCCACCCTGCCGGTTGAAATCAGTGCCATGCAGACGGATTTTCTCATTGTCGGCCAGACCGAGCAGACCGACCTGATCGTGGCAGCCGTGGAAACCCGGAAACTTGAGACCATTGAAGAAATTTTCCGGCGATTGGATCTCACGCCAAGGACGATTACCATCGGTTCTGCGGCAGCAGCCCTTTGTGTTGCCCGTCTGTCGGAGACCGGTGAGAAAAATTTTCTGCTGCTTGACATCGACGGCCCCAATGCCGCGGCCTGCATGGTTGTTGGCGGAAAAATTCACATGATCCGCGCCCTTCGCACGAGCGTGGCCGCGGATACAGTCGGATGTGCGGATATGATCGCAGCGGGCATCCAGCGCATGCTGGCTTCCTTTGAGACCCTGTATGAAGCGGATCCCCAACTTGGGCGCGTTTTTGTTTCCGGGGCGGAGCAAGCCGATAACAGCTTTGCTGAAAGACTGTCCAGGGCTCTGGAAACGGAAGTCCGTTATTTGAACCTGGCCGCCGAAACCCGGCTCTATCAATTATCAGACAAAGCGCTGGATATCGGTCC
>JAGTVF010000103.1 GCA_018224315.1 Desulfobacterales bacterium
AGGGGGTTTTCCACCAACGCGGCTTACGGGTTTGCCCGGATGCTGATCAAGCTCATCCACGACCGGAACCCCAAATATGTGGCCATGGTTTTTGACAGCCGCAAACCCACGTTTCGCCATGAACTTTACCCGGACTACAAGGGCCACCGGCCCGAGATGCCCGAAGACCTGGCCTTGCAGATTCCGGTGATCCACGAAATCACCCAGGGTTTTAACGTCCCGGTGTTCCTGATGGACGGCTATGAGGCAGACGATCTCATCGGCACCCTGGCCCGCCAGGCAGAGGCGGCCGGATTTGAAGTGGTCATGGTCACCGGGGACAAGGACATGATTCAGCTGATCACCGACAAGGTCACCATGTGGGATCCCATGAAGGACCAGATTACGGACAAGACCCGTGTAATGGCTGAAAAGGGTGTGGCGCCGCACCAGATGCTTGACATTCAGGGGCTATCCGGCGATTCTTCCGACAATATCCCGGGCGTGCCCGGCATCGGCCCCAAGACCGCCGCCACACTGGTGCAGACCTATGGGGACATGGATGCACTCTATGGCCGCCTGGATGAAATGCGTGCGGGCAAGCAGCGGGAGAAACTGGAACAATTCCGGGACCAGGCATTTTTGAGCCGGAAACTGGCCAAAATTGTCACGGATGCGCCCATAGCCTTCAACCCCGCGGATCTGGCCAAAAAAGACCCGGATGCCCACCATCTGGCCCGGTTGTTCCGGGATCTGGAGTTTCGAAAGCTCCAGGAGGACTATCCCGTGGTCTCGGATCTGTCTGCCAAGGATTACCGGGTGGTGCGCGATACCGCCGGCCTGGAGGCCCTGGTGGAAAAACTGGAAAAAAGCCCCTTTTTTGCCATTGACACGGAAACCACTTCAACCGAGGCGGTGCGCGCCGACCTGGTGGGCATTTCCGTGGCCATGGAAGCCGACTGCGCTTATTACATTCCATGCGGCCACAGCGGTGCTGATGCCGCGCCCCAGCTTTCAAAAGCCGAGGTCCTAAAAAAGCTCGGACCGGTGCTGGAAAACACGGAAATCGGAAAAATCGGCCAGAACATCAAGTATGACTGGACGGTTCTGCGGCGCAGCGGGGCGGATCTGGCCGGCGTGATCTTTGATACCATGCTGGCCTCCTACCTGGTCAATCCGGAAAAGCGGGCCCATGGATTAAACCAGATTGCCATGGATTATCTGGACCACCGGATGATCACCTATGACGAGGTCATCTCAGCACAGGGTGGCCGGCTGGAAAGCTTTGCCCAGGTGCCTGTGGAAAAGGCGGTGACCTATGCGTGCGAGGATGCCGATATTACCCTGGCCGCCTATTACAAGCTTTCGCCCATGCTTGAATCCGCCGGTTTGCGCGATCTTTTGTCCGGCATAGAACTGCCGCTGGTGCCGGTGCTGGTGAAAATGGAGGAAGCCGGAATCCGGGTGGACAAAAGCCGGCTGCAGACCATGTCTGCAGACCTGGCAGAAGAGCTGGAGCGCATTGAAGCCGATATTTACGCCCTGGCCGGAGAAGCATTCAATATTAATTCTTCCCAGCAGCTGGGCCGTATCCTTTTTGACAAGTTAAACCTGCCCACCCAGAAAAAAACAAAGAAAAAAACCGGCTATTCCACGGACGTGGAGGTGCTCACCGCCCTGTGCCGGCACCATGATTTGCCGGCACAGATCCTGCGCCACCGGATGCTGGCCAAGCTCAAGTCCACATACGTGGATGCGCTTTTCGGACTGATCAACCCGGATACCGGGCGGATTCACACTTCGTTTAACCAGACAATCACGGCCACGGGCCGGCTGAGCAGTTCCAATCCCAATTTGCAAAACATTCCCATCCGTACCGAGGCGGGCCGGGATGTGCGCCGGGCGTTTATTCCCAAAAACGGCTGGCATTTCCTGGCCGCCGACTATTCCCAGATCGAGCTACGCCTGCTGGCCCATTACTCAGGTGATGAGATTCTGATTTCGGCTTTTGCCAATGATGAAGACATTCACGCCCGGACCGCAGCCGAGGTGTTTTTAACAGATCCGCAAAACGTGACCCCGGAACTGCGCCAGCAGGCCAAGACCATCAATTTCGGTATCATCTACGGCATGGGGGCGTACTCCCTGTCCAGGGAACTGGGCATCACCCGAAAAATGGCGCAAACCTATATTGATCATTATTTTGAGCGCTACAACGGAGTAAAAAGGTTCATTGACCAGACAATTGAAGATGCCCGCCAAACCGGGCGGGTTTCCACGCGGTTCGGGCGGATCCGCCATATCCCGGATATTAACAGCAAAAACGCCAATATGCGCGGGGTTGCCGAGCGCGCAGCCATCAACACCCCCATTCAGGGCACAGCGGCCGATCTTTTAAAACTGGCCATGATCCAGGTGGATGCGGATCTGTCCCGTCAGGGGCTGAAAACGGCCATGCTTCTGACCGTGCATGACGAACTGGTATTCGAAGTGCCCGAAGAGGAGCTGGAAACAGTTCAGCAGCGGGTCGGGCAGATCATGGAAAATATCGCCGAACTCTCCGTGCCGTTGAAGGTCAACATGGCCGTGGGCAGCAACTGGGCTGCCGCCCACTGATCATTGCCGGGCATGAGGGCCCGGATTATTCAGACCGGGATTGTCCGGGCTTTTCCGAATGGGTTTCGCGCACGGATTTTTCCACGGTCCTGTAAATATTGCGGAAATGGTCATGGAAGCTCGAAGGGGAAACCGTTCCCACCTCAATGAATTTGACCACGATTTCCTTGACGGTTTTTAAAATCAGCTCATCTTGTTTCATGATCCGGCCTTGCTTGACGGGGTTTGAAAATACGGAATGCAATCAGCTTCTTTCATACCAGAAAAGCCCTTGCCGTGCAATTGCTTGACAGGCCGGGTTGCCTGGATTAATAATAAAGCCCTTGTGATTTAAGCCAATTGGATGAAAGCTGGCAGAAAAACGGGCCGCCGCTTTGGAAAAAATCCATGAAAATCCGGCCGGCCCGGCCAATGCAGGTAGCAGACAATGAAAAACATGAGCAAAATCGGACGAAACGATCTATGCCCCTGCGGCAGCGGCAAAAAATACAAAAAGTGCTGCATGGGCAAGAAAAATGCCAATCCCGTGGATATCGGCAAATGGTACCGCCAGAAATACAATATCGCGTTAAAGCAGCCCGCAGACATCGAAGCCATCCGTGCGGCCGGACAGCTGGTGATCGAAGGGCTGGACCTGGTGGCCGCCCAGCTCAAAGCCGGCATGACCACCGAAGAGATCAATACCCTGGTCCACGAGCATGCCATGGCCAGCAATGCCGTACCCGCACCGCTCAATTACCGGGGCTTTCCCAAAAGCGTGTGCACCTCGGTCAACGAGGTGATCTGTCACGGCATTCCCGGCGAGTACGTGTTAAAGGACGGCGATATCATCAATGTGGATATCACCCATATTTATAACGGCTATTACGCGGATGCCAGCAAAACGTTTTTTGTGGGCACCCCGGGCCCGGATGCGGAAAAGATTGTGAACGTGGCCGCCGGCAGCCTGAAAGCGGCCATGGAAATGCTGGCCCCGGACCGTACCATCGGCGATATCGGGTGGGCCATCCAGCGCTATGCCGAGGGACGCGGCTGCTCGGTGGTAAGAGAATTTGTGGGCCACGGCGTGGGATTTGACTTCCATGAACCGCCCCAGGTGCCCCATTACGGCAAAAAAGGCCAGGGCGTGGTGCTGGTGCCGGGAATGGTGTTTACTGTGGAGCCCATGATCAACCTGGGCACGGCCAAGCTGTTTGTGCAAGACGACGGGTGGACCGCCGTGACCGCCGACGGCAGATTGTCCGCCCAGTTTGAGCAGACCTTTGTGATCACAGAAGACGGGTTTGAAAGCCTGACCCCTTATCCCCTGTGATATGCAGTGTCCACAACAACAATGCCGCAAAAAAGGCAGCCGAAATTGGCAGAAAAAACGGTCAGCCGCCAATGAGCACCGGATCCGGACAATCAGCGCCCAATATGGCCAACATGCCCGCGCTAAACGATGCCGAGGGCCAGCGGGTTCCACATGAGGCGGGATTTGTGATCGACGCCCATGTGCACGTGTTTCCCCGGGCCGTTTTTTCGGCTGTCTGGAAATGGTTTGACGCCCATGCCTGGCCCATACGCTACCGGCTCGATGCCCGGTCAGTGATTGACTTTCTGCTGGCCCGCGGGGTGGGCCATGTGGTGGCACTGCAGTATGCGCACAAACCCGGGATTGCAGAGCAGTTAAACCGATTTATGGCGGATATCTGCCGGGATTATCCCGGTCAGGTCACCGGCCTGGCCTCGGTTTTTCCCGGAGAGACCGATACAGCCGGGATCCTGGAAAAAGCCTTTGATTCCGGCCTGGCCGGGGTCAAGCTCCATGCTCATGTCCAGTGCTTTGATCTAAACAGCCCGGAGATGGACGAGGTCTGCCGGGTATGCAGCCGGGCCGAAAAACCTTTGCTCATCCATGCCGGAAGGGAGCCCAAAAGCCCGGCCTATGCCTGTGATCCCTATGAAATCTGCGCGGTGGAAAAAATTGAGCGAATGCTTGACACTCATCCGGATCTCAGGCTTTGCGTGCCCCATCTCGGAGCAGATGAGTTTTTCGCCTATGCCCGGCTCATTGAATCCTGCGACCGGCTCTGGCTGGATACGGCCATGGCGGTTACCGATTATCTGCCCATTGACAATCCGGTGAAGCTTTCGGAGATGCGCGCAGACCGGATTCTATACGGCTCGGATTTTCCCAACATTCCCTATGCCTGGGACCGGGAGTTAAAAGAACTGGCCGCAGCCGGGTTTTCCCGGGATTTTCTGGCCCGGCTCATGTGGAAAAACGCCCGGGATTTTTATGGCATTTCTTTGAATTTCAACGAATCTGAGGCTTATGAAACAAGCGCCTGACAAGGTTGTATACGGCAGCCGCACCGAAGTGACCGGCGGCGGGTTTTATTTTGCCTGCCATCCGGGGGTACCCTGCTTTACACGCTGCTGCCAGAACCCGGACATGTATCTGTATCCCTATGACATCATCCGGCTCAGATCCCGGCTGGCAATGGATTCGGAAACCTTTCTCGACACCCATACGTACACGGCCGTGCGCGACAATCCCTGGTTTCCCCATGTGATGCTCAAAATGAGCGAAAAACAGGGCCGGCCCTGCTCTTTTTTAACCGATGAGGGCTGCACGGTTTATGCGGACCGGCCCTTTTCATGCCGGGCCTATCCCCTGGAGCCTGCCCTGTCCAGGGACATGGACGGCCGCCGGCCGGACCGTTACTTTGTCATGCGCCATCCTTACTGCAAGGGCCATGAGCAGGACCGGTACCAGAGCGTGGAGCAGTGGATCGCAGACCAGGAGCTGGGGCCCTTTATTGAACACAACCGTCGCTGGGCAGCCATTGATGCTTTGCTGCGCGCCAATCCCTGGGGGGCCAAAGGCCTGGAGAATCCGGCCGTGAAAATGGTTTTCATGGCCGCCTTTAACCCGGACCGGTTCAGGGAATTTGTGTTTTCCTCATCGTTTTTAAATAGATTTGATATTCCCGCCAGCCGGAAGGCTGCAGTTGAAGCCCGGGATACGGATCTGATGGCGCTGGGATTTGACTGGATCGAATTTCTGCTCACCGGAAAAGGGCCGCTGGCCGAAGCAAAGACCGGGTAGGTGATTTTTTAACTGGATTGTTTTGATGGGTTTTCCGTATCCAGCAAAGCCCGGACCTTTCTGAGCAGTTCATCTGTGGTAAAGGGCTTTTGGAGAAGCTCCATGCCCTCGTGGAGTACGAAATTGGTGTGAATGGCATTTCCGCTGTATCCGCTGGAAAAAAGCACCCGGATACCCGGGTAGAATTCCTTGATGGCGTCATGGACCTGCCGGCCGTCTTTTGCGGGCATGACCACGTCAAGAACCGCCATATCGATTTGGTCACGGTTTTGGGCAAACAATTCAATGGCTGTCTGGCCGTCTTTTGCGCAAAGGACCTTGTAGCCGGCCCGGCTTAGCACGGTCTGCATCAGATCGCAGACCATTTCATCGTCTTCTGCCACCAGGAGGGTTTCGGTTCCGCCCACCACCTGCCCCTGGAGATTGACCTCCACCTCGCTGGCCCGCCTTTGGGTGACCGGCAGATAGATTTTAAACATGGTGCCCCGGCCGGGCTCGGAGTAGACATTGATCATGCCCTGGTGCTGGCGGATAATGCCGTAAGCTGTGGCCAGACCCAGACCGTTGTTTTTCTCCCTTGGCTTGGTGGTGAAAAAGGGTTCGAAAATCCGGGCGGCTGTCTGTGAATTCATGCCGCAGCCCGCGTCTGTGACGCTGACAAGCGCAAACCGGCCCGGCTCGGCCCAGTCATGGGTCCGGCAGTACTGGCCGTTGATCAGCACATTTTCGGTTTCAATGGTCACGGTGCCGCCTTTGGGCATGGCATCTTTGGCGTTTAGGCACAAGTTTAGCAGCACTTGCTGAATATGGGCGGTATCCACGCGTACCCGGCCCACGTGCCGTCCCGGGATAAAATCGATTTCGATTTTCTCGCCGATCAGACTGCGCAGCATGGATACGGTTTTTTCAATGAGGTCGTTGACTTCCACTTCTTTCATCTGCATGACCTGTTTTCTGCTGAATGCCAGCAGGTGGCGCACCAGGTCCGCGGCCCGGGAGCCGGCGGCACTGATTTCACTTAAACATGCCCGGGCCGGGTGATTCTGTTCCAGTTCATTGTCCATCAGGTCGGCATACCCGTTGATGATCTGGAGCAGATTGTTGAATTCATGGGCGATTCCGCCCGAAAGCTTGCCCACGGCCTCCAGTTTTTGGCTGTGCCGAAGCCGTTTTTCAAGCTGTTTGCGCTCTTCCACAGCCTTTTGCAGCTGATGGATTTCCTCCACGCACATGAGTATGCGGGCATCGGTCTTGCGGTCTGCATCGTCGATTCGCATGGCGGAGACAAAAACCTTGCCGGCAGACCCGGTGTCTTTGGATGGTCTGTTGAGGCAAACTTCCCGGCGGTGGCAGGCGGTGGCAAATTCCAAGGCCTGAGTGATGGCCTGGTAAATTCCGCATTGCCCGCAGGCAGGGGTGTTTCCGCACCCGTCCGGGTAATCTGCCGCATTGGCACAGCCCAAAACTTCGCCCGGTGGTTTTCCGGCCACGCTCTCCAGCGGTTCGGGAGAATCCGGGATTTCGGGCAAAATCTGTTTTTGTACCCGCCGGTTGTTGTCTATGAGCAATACAAGCAGATTTGTGATTGCGGCAATGTCTGGAAGGGGCAAATTTGCGGTTGAGGGACGGGTCAATGGAATCTCCTCTGGCAGTGCCATGTTGATTGCCTGTGCCGGGTATCTGGGATACAGGCGGCAGAAAAGTAAAAATTGCCTGTCTGAATTGACCTTTTGAGATAAAATTCAAAAACAATCTACCTTAAAAACTCAGTAAAGGTCAAAATCTTTTTAATGGAGTTTGCATTCCGGATCACTTGTTGCCCGTAAGCAACAAATGGCGTATAAACAAATCAGGTCAGCAGCGGAAAAAAGGGGGGTGCAATGTGCACAATTGCCGGAGCCTGCCAGCCAAAGCTTTCAAGAACGTGGCTGAACGCGTTGTCCACCGGGGCGTCAATGGTGATTGTGGCGCCGGTGAAAGGATGCGCAAACACCGTGCGCACGGCTGCCAGCAAAAGCCGGGAGCAGCCGAAGGTATTTGCAAAAAACCGGTTGTGCCGGCCGTCTCCGTGGGGCTGATCCCCGATGACCGGATGGGAGATATGATGCAGGTGCCGCCGGATCTGATGGAGCCGGCCGGTTTCCGGCCGGGCCAGGATCAGGGAGTAGCGGCTGGTGGGATACCGGCTTACCGGGTAGGGCAGCTCAATGGTGCCCAGGCGCAAAAACCGGGTCAGCGCGGGCTGGGCAATGCGGGTGCGCTGCTTTTTGTCCCTGTACTTGACCAGGGGCTTGTCAATGATGCCCGATTCCGGGGCCCATCCCCGGACCACGGCCAGATAGAGCTTGGTGACCCGGCGCTCTGAAAAGCACTGGGCCAGGCGTCCGGCGGCTTTCGGGTAAAGCCCGAAAATCAGCACCCCGGAAGTGGGTTTGTCCAGGCGGTGGACCGGGTAGACATGGCAGCCCACCTGGTCGCGCACCATCTGGAGGGCAAACCGGGAGTTTCGGGGCACTGTGCGGCTTCTGTGTACCATGAGCCCGGCCGGCTTGTTAACAGCCACAAAATGCGTGTCCATGTATAAAATCTCCATGGGCCGGTTTTTACCAGGGAAACACCGGTTTTTCCAGATAAGACTTCTAAGTAATTTCAAAAAAAGTTACTGGTAGTGCTTGCTTCTATAATTTTCGCATGATGCCGGCCCGGTGGCGGTTTGCTCCCAGCTGACCGCTTACGCGCTCAATGTGACTCGCAAACCACCCCCGGGCCGGCATCATGGCCGACTGTGTGCAAAGATTCACACCAAAGGGGTCTGGTGTGTAACACATCCAAATGCGGGATTCGGAAAAATTTTAAAAAGGATAGGTTTATGGAAATTCTGCTCACGGGTGGTGCCGGCTACATCGGCACCCACACATGTGTTTCGCTCATTGAGGCCGGTCACCGGCCAGTGGTGGCTGACAATCTGGTCAATGCCAGTGCTGAAGCGGTCTGTCGGGTGGAAAAAATTACCGGTAAACGTGTGCCGTTTTATCAGACAGATCTGCGCCGCAAGTCTGAGCTCAGGCAGATATTGGACAAGGAGCAGATCGGTTGCGTAATTCATTTTGCGGGGTTGAAAAGTGTTGCCGAATCCGTTCAAAAACCCCTGGCCTATTATGACAACAATCTTGGGGCAACCCTTGCCCTCTGCGAGGTCATGGCGGAGTTCGGAGTCCGGGACCTGGTGTTCAGTTCTTCGGCCACGGTCTACGGCAGCCCGGATCAGGTACCCATTAAAGAAGACGCCCCGGTTGCGCCGTTTAACCCTTACGGCCGCACCAAGCTGATGATCGAGCAGATCCTCACGGACCTGCATGCCGCAGACCCGGCCTGGAACGTGGCCCTGCTGAGATATTTCAACCCGGTGGGCGCCCACGCCAGCGGGCTGATCGGAGAGGACCCGGCCGATATTCCCAACAATCTCATGCCCTATATCAGTGCTGTGGCCGTGGGCCGGCTGGCTGAAGTGCAGGTGTTTGGAAATGATTATCCCACGGCTGACGGCACAGGCGTGCGCGATTACATCCATGTCATGGACCTGGCAGACGGCCATGTCCGGGCCCTGGAAAAGCTTTGGCAGAACTGCGGCTGTGTGACCTACAACCTGGGCACGGGCCGGGGCTATTCCGTACTGGAAATGATTGCCGCATTTGAAAACGCCTGCAACAAAAAAATCCCCTACCGCATCACCGGCCGCCGGCCCGGCGATATCGCCGAGTGCTATGCCGACCCCTCCCTTGCCCAAAAGGAGCTTGCCTGGCAGGCCAGATACGGCATTGATCAAATGTGTGCTGATACCTGGCGCTGGCAGTCCATGAATCCGGAGGGGTATGGGAAATAAAGCAAAATTATTGCCGCAGCAGTTTATCCTTCCTGCCAGGTTCCGTCTTCCACCAGCTCCTGAGGGTCATCGTTTTGTGGGTTTGCGGGTGCTGAAATACTTTCACAGGAGGCTTGCATGACAAAAAAAATCCTGATTACCGGTGCATCTTCGGGCATCGGCCGGGCCGTGGCCCTGGAGATGGCAGCGCGGGGATATGGCCTGGCCCTGGCGGCCCGGCGGGTGGAAGCACTTTCGCAGCTGCGCGATGAGATCCGGCAGAAGGGAATGGATGTGCCCGTGGCGGTGCGGGCTTTGGATGTGGCCGATACGAACCGGGTGGCGCCGGTTTTTGCCCAACTGGCAGAAGAACTCGGAGGCGTGGACATTGTTTTTGCCAACGCAGGGGTGGGCCTGGGCGAGCGCATCGGCAGAAACGAGTTTGACAAGGCGCGCAAAACCGTTGCGATTAACCTGCTGGGGGCCATGGCCACGGTGGATGCGGCGGTTGCTTATTTTCTATCCAAAGGCAGCGGGCACGTGGTGGGCATTTCCTCTGTGGCCGCCCTGCGGGGCATGCCCAAAAGTTCGGCCTATTCGGCCTCCAAGGCCGGCATTGCGGTTTATCTCGAAGCGTTGCGGGCCGAGACCCTGGGCAAAAACATTGATGTTACCGTGCTGTATCCCGGCTATATTGACACGCCTTTAAACAACATGCTCAAAAACCGGCCCTTTTTGATTTCCCTGGAAAAAGGCGCCCGGATCATAGCCGACCGGATCGAAAAAAAGACCCGGTCGGCATTTGTTCCCGCCTGGCCCTGGGCCGTGGTGGCAAGGCTGCTAAAGATCCTTCCCACCCGCGTGATCGCGCGGATGTAGGTTTATTGCGGCTGTGCCAGAATGATTTTAAATCGGTGTTTTTAAGCCCGGCAGCCTTCAAAGCCGGAAGTTCAGACGGTTTTCGCATGTGGCGGGGCGGGGTGTGGTTTGTATGTCTGCGAATCGCTTTGGCCGATTTTCCCGGGGCGCTGGCTGGAATTTCAAAAACTCGGGTTGGACG
Organism: Desulfobacterales bacterium; assembly: GCA_018224315.1. Taxonomy (GTDB): domain Bacteria; phylum Desulfobacterota; class Desulfobacteria; order Desulfobacterales; family Desulfosalsimonadaceae; genus Desulfosalsimonas. Next base: position 10,612 of record JAGTVF010000103.1, read on the forward strand.
CCCTCAGACAGTTTGAAATTCCGGACGCCACCGCCCCGGGAAAATCTTTTGGCCAAACCGCTCCAATGCAGCCAAACAAACCACCCCCGCCCCCTGCCACATGGCCTAAGCACTGGAAATTTGGGGCAGCAGTTGTTTGTTAACGAGAGCTCCTTTGAATTTGGAGCAAGTTGATCGGCCTGGAAGTGTGTTTCCAATGTGTTTTACTGAGCTATCGAATTCGGGACAGGTTCCCCAAGGAAGCCCGGAGGGCGGGGGCGGGTTTTTGAAGCGACATTGATCGTTTTTGCGGGAAAATTCAGTCAATGCCGGAGCCGGAAAATTTCAAACTGTTTGAGGGCGCTTGCGCCCGAGTTTTTGAAATTTCGGCGAAGGCATTGGCTGAATCCGCAAAAACGATCCGGAGCGAAAAAACCCGCCCCCGTCCTTCGGGCTTCCTTCCCCCAACCTTGCAAAATTCTGCTGCCGCGGTGTCGAAAATGTCTGTTTCTTTATGTCCGGCAGGATCAGAACTCGTCGTATGCGATCATTTCAGGCTCCACGCCGTAGTTGTCCAGGGTTTGCAGGCAGGCCCTGAGCATCATGGGCGGGCCGCACAGATAGTACTCCACCTCCGAAGGGTCAGGGTGGGAGCGGAGAAAATGCGCTTCCAGGCTCTGGTGGATAAAACCGGTCATTCCGTCCCAGTCGTCTTCGGGCAAAGGATCGGATAAGGCCACATGATAGGCGAAATGGTCAAATTTTTCATCGAGCTTTTTGAATTCCTCGTCATATAACATTTCCTGGCGGTTTCTGGCCCCGTACCAGAAGGTCATGGGCCGGTGGGTTTCAACAGACAAAAGCTGCTGTCGGATCTGGCCGCGAAGCGGGGCCATGCCCGCGCCCCCGCCGATAAAACACATTTCCCGCCGGCTTTCTGCCACCCGGAAATCACCGAACGGACCGCTTAAGCTCACCCGGTCGCCCGGCCTGAGGCTGAAAATGTAAGACGAGCCCACACCCGGCGGGGCGCCGGGCTGATCCGGCGGCGGGGTGGCAATCCGGATGGTAAACATCAGGGGATTTGCTTCAAACGGGGGATTGGCAAGGCTGTAGGCCCGGTATACAGGCTCTTCGCTGACCGCCTCCAGACTCCACAGGTCATATTCGTCCCAGGCCTGCTTAAAGGGCTGTTCAATCTCAAAATCTGAAAAAGACAGCTGGTAGGGCGGAATATCGATCTGCATGTACTGGCCGGCATCAAATTCAATGGCCCGGTCCTGATCGATGTTGACGGCCAGTTCCTTGATAAAGGTGCCGATGCTTTTGTTGGAGGCCACGGTGCCTTCGTATTTTTCAATGGCAAAGATTTCCGGCGGGATTTCGATTTCCATGTCTTCGCGGATTTTTAACTGGCAGGACAGCCGGACATTGTCCTGCTTTTCCGCCCGGGACAGATGGGGCAGTTCCGTTGGGAGGATATCGCCGCCGCCGGCAACCACCCGGCACTTGCACTGGCCGCAGGAACCGCTGCCCCCGCAGGCCGAAGGCAAATAGATCTGGTTTTGGTTTAAGGCCGCCAGCAGCGATGTGCCGGCTTTGGCCGAAACCGGGTTTTCCCTTTCCTCGTTGATGACAATCTGCTGCTGACCCTTGCGCGCCACCCGGGATTCCACGAGCAGCAGCAAAGTCACCAGTACCAGGATGACCCCGGAAAATGTGCCGATGCTGATCAGGTAAATCAAGTTCCCCCCGTGTTACATGGTAATGCCGGAAAACAGCATAAACGCCATGGCCATCAGCCCGGTCACAATCATGGTAATGGCAAACCCTTCCAGTCCGCTTGGCAGATCCGCATAGCGCAGCTTAATGCGCGCTGCGGCCATGGCCACAATGGCCAGCATCCAGCCCACCCCCGCGCCAAAGCCGAAGACCACCGATTCGATAAAGGTCATGTTGCGCTCCACCATAAACAGCGAGCCGCCCAGAATGGCGCAGTTGACTGCAATCAGGGGCAGAAAGATGCCCAGGCCCGCATACAGGGCAGCGGAAAACCGGTCGATGATCATCTCAATGGCCTGGACCATGGCCGCGATCACCGAAATAAATATGATGAGCTTTAAATAGCTCAGATCCACATCCGGCAGCCCGGCCCAGGTTAGGGCACCGGGGGCCAGCAGTCCGTGGAAGATCAGCCAGTTGACGGGCGTGGTCACAGTGAGCACAAAAATCACCGCAAAGCCCAGGCCGACGGCGGTCTCGATGTTTTTCGAGACCGCCACAAACGAGCACATCCCCAGAAAATAGGCCAGCAGGATGTTTCCGGCAAAAACGGAATTTAAAAACAGGCTGAGCAGTTCGACCATGATGCGTTTCTGTTATTTTCTTGAATTGACAAGATATTTCTGCAGCCAGGCCATGAGCCCGATGATGATAAAGGCCGCAGGCGCCAGCAGCATCAGGCCCATGTCCTCGTAGCCGGCCGCATACAAGCGCTCGGGGATCACAGTGTATCCAAAAATGCTTCCTGAGCCGAAAAACTCCCGGATCAGGGCCACGCTCATCAGCACTGAGCCGTAGCCCACCCCGTTTCCCAGACCGTCAATAAAGGCCAGGTGCGGGGGATTGGAAAGGGCAAAGCCTTCGGCACGGCCCAGGATGATGCAGTTGGTGATGATTAAGCCCACAAATACAGATAAAAGCTTGCTGATTTCAAAATAATAGGCCCGCAGAAACTCGTCTGCCAAAATCACCAGGGAGGCAATCACCGCCAGTTCCACAATAATGCGGATATTTCCGGGTATCACGTTTCGCAGCAAAGAAATGATCAGATTGGACATGCTCACCACAAATGTCATGGCAAGGGTCATGACAAAGGCGGTCTTTAACTGCACGGTTACGGCCAGTGCCGAGCAGATGCCCAGCATCTGCATGTTAATGGGGTTTTCATACCAGGCCGGCCCGGCAAAGGTCTTAAATGCTTTGGTACGGGTTAGTTTCATTTGTCCCCCGAATCGGTTTGCTCCTGGAGCCGGCAGCTCAGCCGCTGTTTGCGAAAGCAGAGAGATACGGGTTCGTACCTGGCCAGGGTTTTTTCAAGTCCCCTGGAAAGATATCTGCCCGTAAGGGTGGCCCCGCTGATGCCGTCGACGTAATGGGACTCTTTTTCCTCTGAGATTTGTTTCTCAACATCTCCCTTGGCAATCTGCACGGCCACAAAATGGCCGGTGCGGTCCACGATTTTTTTGCCTTCAAAATTTTCCTGGAACCACTGTTTTTCGATTTCCCCGCCCAGGCCCGGGGTCTCTGAGTGTTCGTAGACCGTAAAGCCGGCCACTGTGGAGCCATCGTTTTCCAGGGCCATGTAGCCGTAAATTTTGCCCCACAGGCCCTGGCTTTCAATGGGGATGATATAATTTTGGATCTCCCCGTTTTTTGTATACAGATAGATGGTCAAAA
>JAGTVF010000104.1 GCA_018224315.1 Desulfobacterales bacterium
CGATTCCCCTGACCACGGACTCAATGGAGACCCGGCCGTAACCCTCCTGGCCCAGGCCGCTCATGTCCACGCCCGGATGGGGCTGATGACCGGTCATGGCCGTGGTGTGGTTGTCCAAAATCACCAAAGTCAGGTCATGGTTGTTGAAAACCGCGTTGATCAGGCCCGGAATACCGGAATGGAAAAATGTGGAATCACCGATATAGGAGATGACCTTGTCATCGAGCACCTGGGAAAACCCGCATCCGGTGCCCACAGACGAGCCCATGCAGATCAGAAAATCGCCGGCTGACAGCGGAGGCATAAACCCCAGGGTATAGCAGCCGATATCATTGGGCTTGACCGTGGCCATGCCTTCGGTGGCCTTGTTGACCGCATAGAACGTGGCCCGGTGCGAGCAGCCCGCACACAGGTTGGGCGGCCGCTGGGGGATTTCCGGCACGTCGGAGAGATCCAGGGGCACAGCCGGCTCCAGGGGCACATCAAACCAGGCGGCAATTTTTTCGCGCACCATGGCCGGATCATATTCAAACAGCCGGGAAAACAAATGCGGGGCCTTGCCGCCGATGGGCAGGGTCAAACCCTCTTGCTGGGCCAGGGCGCGGATGGCCTCTTCCATGTAGGGCTCGCCTTCTTCCACCACAAGGACTTTTTCACACCCCCGCAGAAACGCCTTTATCTTTTCACCGGGCATGGGATGGGAAAAACCCACACGGAAAATCCGGGTCTGGTCTTCAATGCCCAGGTCCCTGACCGCATCGGCCACGTAATTGTAACTCACCCCGTTGACCACAATCCCCAGGGGGCCATTTCCATGAATAAAATTGTATTCGGACTCACAGGACAGGGCCTCTGCCTGGTCCAGGCGCTTTAGCAGGCGCACGTGCAGATTGCGCGACACGGCCGGCACGGTCACCAGGTGAAAGGGATCCTTGACAAAGCTTCCCCTTGTTTTCGGCGGGGTGATCTCACCGAGCAACACCGGTCCGGTGGAATGGTTGATCCGGGTGGTGGTGCGCACGATCACCGGCTCCTGGAGGGTTTCGGACAACTCAAATGCATATGGCATGATCTGCCGGGCCTCATCCACGCTGGAGGGCTCCAGGATGGGAAGACCCGAGAGCTTGCCGTAATACCGGTTGTCCTGCTCGTTCTGGGAGGAAAACATGTAGGGGTCATCTGCGCAAAGAATCACCAGGCCCGCCTTTACCCCCACGTAGGCCAGGGTCATCATGGCATCTGCTGCCACGTTCATGCCCACGTGTTTCATGATGCACATGCTCCGGACCCCTGAATTGGCAGCGGCTGCGGTCACTTCCAGGGCCACTTTCTCATTGGTGCTGTATTCAAAATACAGGTCGCTTTGCTTTGCCATCTGGAAAAAATTGGCCGAGATTTCCGAGGACGGCGTTCCCGGGTATGTTGCGCCAAAGGCCAGACCCGCTTCCACTGCACCCCGGGCGATGGCCTCGTTGCCCAGAAGCATCAGCGTTTCTCCGGCATTGTCCTGCAGCAGCTTGTGCATAAGCCGTGTTCCTTTACTATACTGGGTTTGATTTTTTCCCGTTCCGGGTTAAATTGTAGAAAGTTCTATAACATGGAAACACCCCATGTAAAACATTTTTCGTTGATTTGCAAAGGCCGGTGGCCGCCGCTTTATCAAAGGGGGTTTACAATCAAAAACAGATCCAGTATAAAAAAGGTTTATTTCCTGACACTGCCAGCCGACAAAATATTTGGGAATCTGACTGGATCATCCTGTTTTACAGTTTTTTGTTACAGAATCTGAGGCGCATATGGACGAGCGAACCACCCTGGTGATTGCCACACGGAATGCGGGAAAAACCCGTGAAATCCGCGAACTGCTGGCCGGATACCCGGTGACCGTAAAAAATCTCGACGATTTCGGCCCGATTCCGGAAATCGATGAAGACGGTGAAACCTTCGACGACAACGCCTATAAAAAGGCATCGTTTGCCTCCCGGGTGCTGGGACTGCCAACCCTGGCAGACGATTCAGGTCTGTGCGTCAATGCCCTGGGCGGGCAGCCCGGGGTGCATTCGGCCCGGTTTGCCGGCGCTGATGCCACGGACGCGGAAAAATGCCGGAAACTGCTGGAAATGATGGAAAACCAGCAGGACCGGAGCGCGGCATTTGTTTGCGTGATCTCCATTGCCGTGCCCACGGGGGCAGCCCTTACCTACGAAGGCCGGTGCGAGGGGCAAATCCTCCGGGAGCCGGCCGGGCAAAACGGCTTTGGCTATGATCCGGTATTTTATTACCCGCCTTTGGACAAATCCTTTGCCCAGCTTCCGGCTGCGGAAAAAAACCGGGTCAGCCACAGGGGCCGGGCGCTTGCCGGGATTTGCGAGGAAATGGAGAAGATACTCAAATGGATCGATCTGCAGATGCCGGTGCCGGAAAAATTTGCCTGCGGGCCTGCGGATGATTCCACAATCAATTAAACAGGGCAGGTAAATCCATGGCCATTGAAACCTTAAATCAGATGATCGCCACCCACCCGGAAGTACTGCGCAATTTAAAACGGGCCCAGATCACCCGTTATGCCGTGGACCAGCGGGAAGGACTGGTTTTGCCCTGTGGAGCGCTGTCCACCTGGACCCCGCCGGAATCAACGGGCCGCTCCCCGAAAGACACGGTGATCGTCCGCTACCCGGAGCTGGAAGAGCACATTGACTGGACCTCGCCCAACAACCTGTCCATTGACCCGGAAACCTTTCACCGGCTCTGGATTGATGCCCTGACCGTGCTGTGGAAAAAACCCCGGGTTTATGTCACTGACCGGGTCATCGGGGCGGACCCCCAGTATGCCATGCCCGTGCAGACGGTAACGGATTTTGCCTTAACCAGCCTGTTTACCATGAACATGTTCCGGCCTGTGCCTTCAAAAATCGATAAAAGCCTGTTTGCAGACAAGCCCTTTACCCTGCTGGTGGCCCCTTATGACAAAATCGACACATCCAGGTATGAAGGCCGGCTCAGAAAACGCGAAGACGGCACCACCTCGGACATGATCATTGCCATGGATTTCAAAAACCGGCTTGGGCTGGTTTACGGATCAGCTTACTGCGGCAGCGCCAAAAAGCTCATGTTCACAGCCATGAACTATTACCTGCCCCATGAAAACATTCTGCCCCTGCACTGCTCGGCCAATGAGGACCACCAGGGCAGCGTCTCATTGTTTCTGGGCCTTTCCGGGACCGGCAAAACCACCCTGTCGGCAGACAAAAACCGGTCTTTGATCGGTGATGACGAGCACGGGTGGGATGAAAACGGCATTGCCAATTTTGAACACGGCTGTTATGCAAAGCTCATTGACCTGGAGCCGGAAAAAGAACCCGAAATCTACAAGGCCGTGTTTTCCCGCCGGGAAATCGAGGAAAACGGGGTGATCATTGAAAACTGCATGACCTATCCCAACGGGACCGTGGACCAGTTTGACGCCCGCCTGACCCAAAACAGCCGGGTGTCCTACCCGCTGCGGTATCTGAGCAACGTCAAGATCAAGGGCACGGGCGCCCATCCGTCCACCATCATATTTCTGACCGCTGATGCCAACG
>JAGTVF010000105.1 GCA_018224315.1 Desulfobacterales bacterium
ACTGCGAAAACTGCAATATCGCGGCTGCCGATATCATGAATTACGCCCACGCCCGGGGCCTGGGCACCTGTTATATCGGATTTGTGACCCTGGCCCTGAAATATTTCCCCAATCTTTGCAGGCTTGCAGGCCTTCCCCGGGGCCGCAGGGCCCATGCCTGCCTGACCATGGGCTATCCGGCCCATACATATGCCAGAATCCCTTCCCGCAGGCCCAGGCCCGTGGACTGGCTTCGATAACTGCAAACTTTACCCGGTTTTGATTTTTGTCCGGTCCAGGGGCGTGCCTTCCCAGGCGTGTTCGAGCACCATATGCGCATCATCTGCCAGCAGTTCCTCGGGGTTGGGCACCCGGGCCCCGTCGCTTAAGGCTTTTTCCGCAATCTCGGGCAGCATGTTTTTTTCCACCAGGCGTCGGCCGTCGCGGTCCCGGATTTCCGATAGAAATCGGGGATGGCGTCCGCCAGTGGCATCATGCAGGTCCTGGTTGAGCTGGCGGATCAAAGCAATTGCTTTTTCGGCCCGCTGGTGCCGGGGGGTTGCGGCATAGGTTTCCGGCCCGGCCAGGGGCAACAGCAGCTGGCTGATGATTTCGCCCCGGCGGTGCAGGTTGTATTCCAGGCCGTAGGGCAGCAACGCCGCCATGCAGTTTCCGTGGGGCACGTGGCACACCGCGCCCGTGACATGGCCGAGATTGTGCACCATGCCCACCATGGAATTGGAAAATGCCGCCCCGGCCAGGGTGGAGGCATTGGCCAGGGCCAGGCGGGCCTGCATGTCTTCGGGGTTTTGGATCACATAAAGCAGGTTTTGGCAGATCAGGTCAATGGCCTGAAACGCCAGGGCATCACTTAAGGGATTTTTTTCCAGGCAGTACCAGGCTTCACAGGCGTGGGACAAGGCGTCCATGGCTGTTGCCGCTGTAATAAAATCCGGCAGGGTCCGGGTCAGGCGGGCATCGAGCACGGCCAGGTCCGGCAGCAGAAAATAGGAGACAAAGAACATTTTCTCCCGGCGCTCCGGATCGGCGATCACGGCCACCAGGGTCATTTCCGATCCCGTGCCCGCGGTGGTGGGCAGAATCACCAGGGGATTGAGTTTTTTGCGCACCGCACCCGCGCCCTGAAAGTCCAGAAGGGTTTTTCCGCCCAGCGAGACCACGATGTTCACGCCCTTTGCCGTGTCGATCACCGAGCCGCCGCCCACGGCAATGATGGCGTCGCATTGGTTTTCCCGGTACACGCCGGCGATTTTATCCACAACATGGTAGTCCGAATCCACCGGAACATCGCTGTAAACCGGCGCGGATTCCAGTTCGCCGGCCATGGCCTGTTTGACCGCATCCACGAGCCCGGCGTTTTGAACCCCGGGATCAGTGATGATCAGCGGCCGGCCGGCGTGAAGGCCGGCCAGCAGGCCGGGTATCTTTTCAAGGGCGTTTTCTCCCGAAATAATTTTGGCCCGGCTGCAGAAATCATAAAATTCCGGCAGGATCATGGTGATTCCTTTCCCGGTTTTTAAATGTTTTTGTAAATCACCCGGATCAGGTCCGGAAAAAAGGCGCGCAGATAGATCCGGATGCGATTGAGATGTTTTTTCCAGCCCGGCAGTTCCGAGTTGTCCGGATAGCGTTTGACCGCCAGCCTGGCAATGATTTTGGGCAGCAGATAGACCTCCACACGGTCCAGGGCGCGCATAAAGGCCAGGGCCTGGGGCAGGCTGCCTTCCACTATGAACCGGTCGTAATTAAAGGCCAGGGCCGTGGATTCCTGAAAGGTGAACAACCGCATGGCCGAGGCCAGGTTTTTGATGGTCAGGCGCAGATGCGCCCTGGCTGCCCGGGGCTGCCAGCCCAGGTACCGGAGGCGGCCTTTTTTGTCCTTTTTGGCCACCATCCATGGGCCGGCCGGCCCCACGCCCAGGCAAAGACAGAATCCGTCGGGCAGCTGCTGAAAAATGCGCCGGACTGTCGGATCCACCCTGGCAGCAGCTTCAAGGCCCCGGCCCACCACCAGCAGCATGACAGCAATATAGGCTTTCCGGAAACAACTGGTTTTCGGGCGGATCTCCGGATACTGGCCAAGGTTGGCCGGAGCGTTTGAAAACGGGGTAAAACGATTCATTCGGGAGCTCCTTTCCAGGCCCGGCCGGCTAAATCCAGCGCGTCAGAGGCTTTTATTGCGGCATCCGGCCTGGATTCAGCGTTTTCACAGGCCTGCCGGATTCGGTAAAAAGGAATTTGCAAAGACTCCAGGCTCTGGCCCAGGTTTTTTTGAATTTTGTCCAACAGGGCTTTGAGCATGTCTGCGCCCCTGGCGGGGCGCTGTTTTTCCGGTGTGGCGGCATAAGTTTCCATGCCGGCCACGGCCAGCAGCAGTTCGGGCCTGGGCGGACCGTTTTGCTCCATGGACCTTTCCAGGGCTGCAGGTGCCAGAAGACCCGTAAATACACCCTGGCGGATGCGGGTCATCCGGGCCAGTTCTTCTGAAACCACGCGCACAATCCCCGGTGCGGCGTTGGCAGCGGCAATGGCGGCAATCACGCCTGCGTTGGCCATGGCCAGGCAGGGCTTGTCCCGGCCCGGGGAGGCCAGGGCGGCGTCTATGTTCTGGTTTAAAAGCCGGAGGGCGGTGTGGACAAACGCATCCCGGATGGGGCCGGGATTGGTCCCGGTAAAGGCGCTCCAGGCGTTGTCTGCGGTAATGGCAGCGCTTTGGGCTGTTTGATGCGGCAATTGCCCACGGAGCATGCGTTTGTCGAGCACAATGACATCCGGGGCAAGAAATTCAGAGTAAAGATGCTGGTTGTCCAGGGTCAGGGTGTTTCCGGCGCCGGTGCCGTCCGGGTCCCCGGCAGGCACCAGCACAAGGGGGTATAATCTTTTGGTCAGGGCCGCGCCCGTGAAAAAAGCCGACAGGTCCGGCGTGTTTTCAGAAACCAGGATATTGATGGCCCGGGCCAGGTCCGCGGACAAGGGGCTTCCCAGGGCGATCAATGCATCGCAGCCCCGGCGGACAAACAGGTCTGCGGCCTGCCATGCCAGGCTGATGCCGGCATAATCCCCCAATCGGTTAAACACGGCGCCGATCAAACAGTCGGAATCGTCAAATGCCCGGATCAGGATCCGGTCCAGTTTTTTGGCATCCGCCGCCCGGTCGGTGATAATCAGGGGCTTGCAGGCGTTGTTGGCCGCAAGTTCGGCCGGGATGTTTTCCAGGCTGCAGGCACCGGAGATGATTTTGGGATGACTCAGAAACGCGTAGTCAAACTGGGGCATTTCTTCACTCCTGTTTCGTAAAGGGATCACCGGGAAGCGTTGCTGGCCCTCAGGAAATGTTGATTGGGCTTGTTTTTTTTTATAATTTAATAAACAATCTTCTATCACAAACGAACCAGAATGTATATCCATTGCTGCTCAATTAGGCAGGGAGGCTCTCATGCAGGAGATCACAGGCACCAGCAACCGGGTTCTGGAAGTGGATTTAACGACTCAGACGTTTGATATTTCTTATATCAGCGATACAGACCGGCAACAATATCTGGGCGGCAAAGGCATTGCCCTGAAGCTGATTTACGACCGGATGGCCGCGGGCATTGATCCCCTGAGCCCGGAGAATTTGTTTGTCCTGGCAACCGGGGTGTTTATGGGCACGGGCGCCGCCTGTTCCGGCCGGTTTGAAGCCGTTACCAAATCGCCGCTTACGGGCCTGATGGCCAGCAGTTCCTGCGGAGGGCCATTTGGCATGGCGTTAAAGACTTCCGGGTGGGATGCCATGGTTATTTCCGGCCGGGCACAATCGCCGGTTTATCTGCGGGTGGATAACAGCGGGGCTGCGTTTGTGCCCGCGGATGCGCTTTGGGGAACGGGCACGGCGGATGCGGAAAAAGCGCTTTTGCAGGACGGATCCGGTGCCCTGGTCATCGGGCCGGCCGGGGAAAACCGCGTCCGGTTTGCCAATATCCGCTCCGGCCACCGCTTTCTGGGACGGGGCGGCATGGGAACGGTGCTGGGGGCCAAAAATGTCAAGGGCATTGTGGCCAAGGGCAAAGAATACAATATTGTGCCGGCGGACAAGAAACGCTTTGATAAAGCCAACCGGCTGTTTTTCAAATATATTAACAGAAACGGCGTCACAGCCGGCGCTTTCCGGGATTACGGCACCAACGCCAATCTCAATACCGGCAATGCCGCCGGCATTCTGCCGGTGCGCAACTTTACCGGCGGCAGTCACGGAAAGGCCCGCAAGCTCTCCGGCGAGGCCATGGCCGAGCGGTTTGACACAAAGCATGATACGTGCAAACCCTGCGCCATTCTCTGCGGCCACCGGGGCACCATCCACGGGGAAAAACGCCATGTGCCCGAATACGAGACCATGACCCTGCTGGGGGCCAACCTGGAGATCTTTGATCCGGAGGCGGTCTCTGATTTCAATGAATTGTGCAGCCATTACGGCATGGATACCATTTCCACGGGCGGGACCCTGGCCTGGGCCATGGAGGCCGGCCAAAAGGGACTGCTGAAAACAGATCTGAAATTCGGAGCCGCCGACAAAATTGCCGGAATGATAACGGATATGGCCCTGCGCCGGGGCCTGGGAAGGGATCTGGCCCTGGGAAGCGCGGCAGCATCAAAAAAATACGGGGGCGAGGATTTTGCCATGCATGTCAAGGGTATGGAACTGCCCGGCTATGATCCCCGGGGTTCTGTGGGTCAGGGCCTTTCCTATGCCACGGCCAACCGGGGCGGCTGCCACCTGTCATCCTACATGGTGGGCCTGGAGGTGATCCTGGGTATGGCCGAGCCCCGGGCTGTGCGCTGGAAACCCTATATGGTCAAGTTCATGGAAGATGCGTTTTGCGCCATCAACTGCCTGCACGTGTGTTTGTTTACCTCCTTTGCCGTGTTTCTGGAGCCGCCCCTGATCCGGTTTTCACCCAAATTTGTCATCCGGCTGCTCAACCAGAACTTTTCCCGGCTGGCGTTAAATCTCATGGATGTCAGCCTTTATCCGGAGCTGTGGCATGCCATTATGGGCAGCCGCTATGTGCCCTACCAGGGAATGCGGGATTTTTACAAGGCCGGAGAGCGGGTCCATGTGCTGGAGCGCTACATGAACACCCGGGAAGGCATTTCCAGAAAAGACGATACCCTGCCCCTGCGGCTGCTCACCGAGGGCCGGGCCTGTGATGCCGGTCAAGGCACGGTTCCCCTGGCGGCCATGCTGAAGAAATATTACCGGCTTCGGGGATATGACCCAAACGGGGTGCCCCGCCCGGAAACCCTGAAAAGACTGGGCATTGAACCCCGGCATCCGGGCCGGGAAAAAGACGCGGAAGATATTTTTTGAAGTTTGCAACTATCTGTTTTTGTAACATCAGTAAAAAACATACAGCGTGTCGACTATAAACAGGACCCTTGACAGGGTCCTGCAATTGTATTTAAATGCACACAATTATTCAGATGCTCGCAATGCGAGCCTGGCACCGGCTTGTATAACCTGCTTTTCGAAGCGTTGTTTTACAGGCGCCTGCCAGGAGGGAACCCTGTGTGAATCAGGGACCGGCCCGCGGCTGTAAACGGGGACGAAAGCTGCAGAATTGCCACTGTTTGTATTAACGGGAAGGCGCAGCAAGTAGATTGATCCGCAAGTCAGAAGACCTGTCTGAATAAACATAAGGGGTTGACTGCGCCGGCAACGTTGTGCCCCGGGCTGAATCTGCGGATAAAAAAGGGAAATCCCGGATCGTGTATACGATCCGGGATTTTTTTATTGAAACCGCAGATGCCCGGGTTTCTCCATGACAAAGCCGGCGGCTGCGGCACATTTCCATTGACAACAGTAAAGGAGGCACCATGGGCAAAAATTTTTTATTGATTCTCTGTTTTTTTATTTTATGCATCTGCATCCAAAATTCCGCAAACGCGGGCCCCGCTAACAACTCCACAGTCATGGAGGAGATCGTGGTCACATCTGAGCGGTTTCCTTCTCCGGAAAAAGAAAGCCCTCAATTTATCCAGTCTTTTTCAGCCGCGGAATTAAAGCGTACCGGCGGCAACAACGTTATGGACGCCCTGCGCCGGATCGGCGGGTTTTCATTTCAGGGCTATTCGCCCATGGGCGTAAAAGCCGGAATGGGCAGTTCGCTTTCGATTCGCGGAGTTGAAGGCGGCG
>JAGTVF010000106.1 GCA_018224315.1 Desulfobacterales bacterium
GGATCCGCCACTTTTTTTCTCACCCCGTGGTCAAACCAGCCGGGAATCCGGTGAAATGTCATTTATCTGCAGCCTTTGTAAAATGCATGATATAGTTCATCCGCAGGCTTGGGGTCAGCCAGGATTTGCGCAAAATGGGCATGTACATGAATCCGGAGCAATCCGCCGGTGTCAGCCCGGCATCCCGGCCCCATTTTGTCAGTTCTTCGGGGCGGATCAGTCGGTTATATTCATGGGTGCCTTTTTCCGCAATTCCCAGAATCCGTTCTGCGGCAAAAATCACCAGCAGGCGCGCGGCCAGGGTGCGGCTGATGGTGGAAAAAAACACATGTCCGCCGGGTTTGACAAGCCCGGCACAGGCCGAGACAATGGATGCCGGATTCGGCACGTGTTCCAAAAGCTCCATGCAGGCCACCACGTCAAAGGATTCCGGAAACTCACGGGCAAAGGATTCGGCCCCGGCCTGCCGATAGTCCACATCAATGCCGGAGGCCCGGCCATGCTCCCTGGCCGCGGCCAGGACGGCTTCTGAAAAATCAATCCCTGTCACCGCTGCCCCGGCCGCAGCCAAAGCCTCGGACAAAATCCCGCCTCCGCAGCCCGCGTCCAGGATGGATTGCCCGGAGATCCCGCTTTTTTCCCGGATATAGCCCACCCGCAGGGGATTGATGTCATGCAGGGCCTGCAAGGGCCCTTTCGGGTCCCACCACCGGGCCGCCTGACCGGAAAACCGGGCCAGCTCACGGGGGTCGGTATTTTCACGCTCCGGGAGCATTGACACAGGAGTAAACTCCAGGGGAATATGGATTCATAATATGTATTATAACATGTAAATTTTACTGAAAGTCAATGGTATAAAAGCGGCTTGCCGGATTTTGGTCAGATCCCCGGGTATTGACCAGCCAGGTTTTTCCGTTCACCGCGCCCATACCCTGTATTGCCTTTTCAAGAAAGTCGCTTCCGGGTGCGCTTTCATATCCACCGTCAGTGAAATCAGTGACCGAGATCCTGCTTTTTCGAACATCGGCACCCATGCCTGAAAGGGAAAACCACGAGGTCTCTGCGGCGGCCACAAGCAGCTCCGGCCTGCCGTCATTGTCCATATCAACTGCCGCCGGCGGGATTTCAAGGTTTACGGTATTAAAAATCCTGTCTTTTGCACCGGGATTTAAATCATAGGTAAAGTGGTTGAGGCTGCCGCCCCTGTTGTCTGCTGATTCGTAAACAAGGCCCTGTCTGCTGTGGACAAAAAGCTTTCTGTTCCGTATATAGGCGATCTCCGGTGTTTTGTCGCCCGACAGATCCGCAAACACGGCGCCCAGGACCGGAAATCTCCGGGGAAACTCAAAAGAAGGGGACCGGGCCTTTATGCCGCCGGATTTTAACACAAGCTGTCTTGTTTTTCCGAAAAAGGTGTCCCTGTCAAGCTCTTGTGCAAGCAGGGTTTCCGGGGTCCCGTTGCCGTCTGTGTCAAAAGCGGCCATGAGGTAGTCAAGCCCCCGCTCAACAGGCGTCAGCCTGCCCTCCTGCCATATAAACACTGTCCCGTCGATTTTTTTGCTGCTTTCCTGGCTGTAGCCCCGATTGTCATCCACCGCTGCTGTAACAGCAAGGTAAAGGTTACCGCTCTGAGCAGGCCGCCACCAGCTCACCCAGAGAATCTGCCCGGGAAGGGCGGTGTCTGTCTTAAAAACCGGCTCAAATCCCTGTTCAGGTGCGTAGATCAAAATCTCGGAGCCGTTGGTGGCTGCTGCCAGCACCCGGTCGTCGAAGCCTGTGAAATCCGCCTGAAGAATACGCTGGTCCGCCTGGCCTTCAGGGTTGAGAAAAAGATTGCGGTCCCTGCGGGCCGGCCATGATCTTGTGGTCTCGGTCAGGGACGGCTCCCGGCGGGCCTGCCCGTCCCCGGCATACTCTTTTAGTTCATAACTGCGGATCAACCCCAGCGCAGGCCCCCGGATTTCCAGCCTGTCTTCGTACAGCAAAAAGATGAGTCCACTTACCGCCTCATCCTTTGTGATCTTATCGTCGGCCTCTGCATAATCCTGCCATTCAAGGTCCGGGAGTTCACTGCGGAGGCGTACAAACAATGCCTCGCCTTTTTGGGTGTAATCCCTGAAAACAGCGGCCATACCGCTGTAACGCGCCACCCGGTCGCCGCGTTCAAATTCCCGGCCGGCCACAGGCGCGGCAAAGGAATAATCCTGTTGAACCCGCTTTATCTTCAGGACACCCTTTTTTTCCTCAAGCGTGCCGATTGTCTCACCTGTTTCCGGGTGCGTCAGTTCCCTGCCCTCGCCGGTAACCGACAGCAGATCTCCGGCTCTTACGCCCTGGTCCTTTTTCAGATCCACAACATACGCCCCGTTTTCACGTGCGAGGATGTATCCTGAAACCGGCTCCAAATCCTTTTTGACTTCCCCGACAACCCCGGCTGCCGCGGCAGCGCAAAACAAAAGCCCTGCTGCGGAAGCAACAGCAATGCAGCACAGCAGTTTTCTGCAAACCGTCACTGTCTTTTTCCCCAAGATATTGCCTCCCATAATTTTATTTCCAGCTCTTTCGGGTGAGAAAAAAGGCCCGGCTGCTGCCGGGCCTTTTTGTCATGTGGTCTCCGGTTTTTAGAAACCGTAACGAACGCGCGCGGTGGTACGGAATACGTCTTCTTCCTCCCCGGTTTCACTGAAATAGCCCATTGCATCATCTGCGAAAAGATAGCCCGCATTTAAGGCCACTTCAAGGTTGGAATAAAGCTTGTGGGAAATGTAGGCATCTACTTCCAGGCCCAGCTTGTCTTCACCGTTTGGCAGATCCTCTGCTGTCATGGCATAGATAAGTGCGCCGCCGATGGTTGTTTTGTCAGTCATCTTGTAATCCGCCCCCAGCCTGTTGAAAATCATGCCTTTGTCCAGGATGTAGGGGACTTCGGTGAAGTAATTGTCATCCGTGTATCCGCCCTCGAAGAATATGATGCTGTCAAAGGTGTCCACGTCAGTTGCGGTGAAGTTGTCCCGGTCGCCGTCACCAGGCCCATCGTCATCGTCTCCTGAGGCATACCAGCCGGTGTAGGTCAGCTTCAGCCTGTCAATGTTGACC
>JAGTVF010000107.1 GCA_018224315.1 Desulfobacterales bacterium
CCGGCCAATCACCGCCGGATTCCTGCGTGGCCGGCGGCGCAGACCTGGCCGAGGCCATTGCCGCGGTCATGGGCATGACCATCGAGGCCAAGGAACCCGATATCGCCCTGCCCGGATGCACATACGGCCCTTCTGAAGCCGCCATCAAATACAATTACCAGGGATTGAGCAACTGCCAGGCCGCGGCCCTGCTATACGGCGGCATGAAAGTATGCCGCATCGGCTGCCTGGGCCTGGGTTCCTGCATGCAGGCCTGTCCGTTTGACGCCATCACCATGAGCGATCGCGGTCTTCCGGTGGTGGATGAAGAAAAGTGCACCGGCTGCGGGACCTGCGAGCGGGTTTGCCCCAAGCACATCATCAAGCTCTCCTCGGTGACCCGCCGGATTCTGAGGGAATACACCACAGACGACTGCACCACCCCGTGTCAGCGAATGTGCCCGGCCGGCATCAACATCAGCGCTTATATAGAGCATGTCTCCGGGGGGGATTACTCCGGGGCCGTGCAGATCATCAAGGAACGAAACCCGTTTCCCACGGTTATCGGCCGCATCTGCCCGCGTCCCTGTGAAGATGCCTGCCGCAGAAATCTCATTGACGAACCCGTGGCCATCAATTATCTCAAACGCTATGCTGCGGATGTGGAAATGGAGCAGCAGCAGCACTCCCAGCCTTATTGCGCACCCGGCACCGGACGGCCAATCGCGGTGATCGGCGGCGGGGTGGAGGGCCTGTCCGCGGCGTTTTTCTCCGCACGCCTGGGCCACAGCCCCACGGTCTTTGAGGCATCTGCCAACCTGGGCGGGCTTTTGCGCACCGCCATTGCCGGCTATCGACTGCCCCGCACCGTGCTGGACTGGGATATTCAGGGCGTTGCCGAACTGGGGGTTTCCTTTAAAACCGGCATGACCATGGGCAAAGACTTTACCCTGGCCTCTTTGCTCAAACAGGATTATGAAGCCGTGCTGCTGGCTTCCGGCGGATGGGACAGCCGCCTGGAGCGCGGCACTGCCGCCCGTGCTGAAGAGCCCGTACCGGGGGTATTTCTGTTAATTGAACTGCTGCGCTCCGGGCTCGACAACAAATACCAAATCCCGGTCACCGCTGATGTGGTCATGGCCGGCGGCGCGCCCCTGGCGGAAAAAGCCGTTCACATTTGCAAGCACCTGGGAGCGGAAAACATCACCCTGATATTCAATGAATCCCGGGAAAAAACCGATCTCTCAGATGAGCAAATTCAAAATCTGGAAAAAGCCGGGGCCAAAATTGTTTTCAACGCCGCCATCACCCGGGTCACAGGCCTGGAAAATCGCCTGGAATCCATTGAATACACAGATACCCGTTCCGGCCAGAGCTTTGTGACAACTGCGCAAACGCTTGTCATCGATGCCGGCCGCCTGCCGGAGATGATTTTCCGAAAACCGCCCCGGCCCGAGCAGGAGGAAGCAGCGCCGGCCCCGGATCCAAACGCACCAATACAATGGGAAGGCATTCAGCCCTACAAAAACCCGATCTACAGCGAGGAAAAGGGCCTGCTGTCGAAAAATGATCCCATTACCGACTACAGCGCGGCCATCCGTGCCATTGCCGGCGGCCGGCGGGCTGCGGCCTCTGTGCACAAAATCATGTACAACATGGAGCTGGCGTTGTCCGAAGATGTGGTTTCCGGCAACTCCATGCTGCAGACGGTCATGCACATCGACAATGCGAAAAAATCCGCCCGGCATATCATGCCCGCCTGCAATCCCTCTGAGGTTCCCGGAAAATACCCCGAAGTGGAACTGGGGTACTCGAAAACAGATGCCCGGGCCGAAGCAGACCGGTGCCTGCGCTGCGGGATTATCTGCTACAAGGACTAAAAAATGGCCAGGGAAACAGGAGTGGTCACTCAGATAAAAGGTGCAAACGCCCTGGTCAAAACCCAGCGGGCCGCAGCCTGCGACGGGTGTTCGGAAAAAAGCACCTGTCACAGCTTCGGCGGAAGCCGGGAAATGGAAATCGAAGCCCTAAACCCGGCAAAAGCCTCGGTGGGCGATACGGTGACCATAGAATTTGGCACCGGCGGGATGCTCAAGCTCTCCCTGCTGCTTTATATCTTTCCCATTGCCGCCCTGCTGGCCGGGGCCATCATTGGCCATCAGGCGGCT
This sequence comes from Desulfobacterales bacterium, assembly GCA_018224315.1. Classification (GTDB taxonomy): domain Bacteria; phylum Desulfobacterota; class Desulfobacteria; order Desulfobacterales; family Desulfosalsimonadaceae; genus Desulfosalsimonas. The sequence continues at coordinate 2,148 of JAGTVF010000107.1, forward strand.
TTTGCCTTTGGGGTGGATGCCTCCATATCTTCTGCAATAGTGGGCTTTACCGCATTGTTTGCATCCCTGGCCGTGTTGTTGAAACTGGAAAAAAAAGCCAGCCAGTCCGACCGCTACAAGCCCAGCATCGTCGCGGTAAAACGCAGAGCCGGGCAGCCGGCTGCGGCCAAATGCGAACACGGCACATAAGCCGTTGTTTTGGAAAACAAGCGCGCTTTTACCGGCCCATTATTTTTTCTAAAATCAGGCGCGTGATTAGATACGTGGGTTTGATGCCCTCCTCGCCCATGCCGCCCGAAGCCAGGGTTTGCCCGCTTTTCAATGGATTGTCAGAGGCATAATAGGCATACATCACCTTGAGATCCGAAGACACGTGCCCCCGGATAAAGGCCGCGTTAATGGCCCGCTGATAATGACCGCCCTCCATTTCCAGGCCCACGGCCTTCCATGACGAATCCTGAAATTTTTTAAGCACGTAGCGGTTCTGCAGGGAGGTGCCCAGCACGGTAATGATGGGGCCGGTATAAATTTGCACGGAATCATCATCAAAATCCGCCGCGGTCAGATCATTGCGGATCATGTAATTATGCGGGGTGCCTTCGAGCACGTGTGCGGTGGCCAGCATGATATCGCCCTTTTGCCCGGGCAGAATGCCGGCCTTGCCGATCACGGAAACCGACCTGGCATTAAGGGCGCATTGCTCTCCGTTATGTTCCCATGGATAAAGCAGCTCATCGAGGATTTCAAAGGCCTGTTCGCCGAACGCATAATCCATCACCAGAATCACGGGTTGTTGTTTTTCGATATAATCGGCATCCAGGGCAATGGCCGGATGTCTGGGCACCCGGGCCATTGCAGGTGCGTCAATGATCCTGCAGTCGATCTGGGAGCCGCTGTCATCCGGAAGAAAGCAGCACCCATGCTTTTGGGCAAACTGCTCCACCGCGGCTGTCTGATCCCGGATCGTCCGGATGAATGCATACAGATCCGGCGCATCTTTGCTTTCCTGCTTCTGGCCTATTGCGGCATATCCGTAGAGCAGATTGACCACACTGTGCTGATTGGCGCTGATAATATGCAGGGGGCGCTTTTCCATGCCCATATCACAAAGGGTTTTTTTGATATGGGCCGCCCAGTTGCGCGCATGGGTGCGGTTTAATATCTGGGCGCTCAATGAAGGCGGAAAATGGAGGGTCACGGCATTGTCCAAACTCTGCGACTCCTCGTCCACGCACTTTCCCATGCTGTAGACAATCTGAAACAGCCCGCTGTTGGAATTGGACTGGCTGCGGTTTTTCTCAAGGTTTGTGTAAGTGTCCTTGGTTTCATCAAAGGTTCGTCCCAAAAGCAGGCTCAGGTTCCACAATGCCTGATCCAGATCTCTTCCGCAAATATCATCAATGCAGTCCACATGCTTTTCCAGTTCCCGCCACTCGGTGGTGATATTGCCGTAGTCATCGCGCATCTTGCTCTGCACCTTTTGGGCTTCCACATGCAGAAACGTGATATGGGTCATGATGTCGTAAATCTCGCTTTGTCCCCGGGTGATGACAAAACTCATCTCCGTGTCACTGATGCGAAATGAAATCCGCCGCCGTTTCAGGGGCTGAATTTTTTCAAAACTGGCATCCGCCGCATCCTGACGCCCTGTCATCACAATGCGGTGGCAGGCCTCAATACCCCTTGGCAGACGGTCAATAACGTATTCCAGGCCTTTTAACTCAATGGTACGGGAATCGCTGATGGAGCCGTAAATCTCCGGACTCAGGGTTCGCAGGGCACTTTCCAGGGTGCTGCCGGTGCGGCCGCCCATCCGGTAATAGCCCCGCAGCAGGGCCGCATCCGCAATGGTTTTAAAGGTTCGGATGGCCAGCCGGGATTTGTCGGCCAGGGAATAATCCATGTAAATGTTGCTCTCCAGGGTCATGCTTTCTCCGGGTAGGGTTAAAGGGGATAGGTGTAAATTTTTTTTTCAAAATTATACACGATCAACTCTTTTTCCGAGCGCCTGATCACGTGCTCGGGCAAAAGCGGCACTTTTCCGCCGCCGCCGGGCAGATCGATCATGTACTGGGGTATGCCCATGCCGCCGATGCGCCCGCGCAGGGCCTGGATAACGGCAAGTCCGGTTTCCGCGGGCACCCGGAAATGGGCCGTGCCCCGGATGGGGTCCGGATGGTGCAGATAATAGGGCCGCACCCGCGCGGTGAGCAGTTTGCGCATCAGATCGGCCATGACCGCGGGTGAATCATTGACACCGGCCAGCAGCACGGTCTGGGATCCCAGGGGGATGCCGGCATCGGCCAGCAGCGCGCATGCGCGCCGGGCAGCCGGGGTAAGTTCATCAGGATGGTTAAACTGGATATTGACAAAAAGGGGATGAAACCGGGCCAGCCCCCGGACGAGATTCGAAGTGATGCGCCGGGGCAGCATCCCGGGCATGCGGGTGTGAATCCGGAGGCATTCCACGTGGGGGATGCCCCGGATACGCGCCAGAATGGAAAAAAGCCGGTCATCTTCGAGCATCAGCGGATCGCCGCCCGAAAGGATCACTTCCTTTACTCCGGGTGTGCGGGCGATATAATCCACCCCCGCCTCTATGGTCTCCGGGCTGACCGGGTCCCGGCCGCCCACTTCGCGCTTGCGCATGCAATGCCGGC
>JAGTVF010000108.1 GCA_018224315.1 Desulfobacterales bacterium
ACCCGGACCTTTTACGGTCATGCCGGGGACAAAAAATCCAAAATGAAGAAGTAGTCAATCGTAAAACGAATCGAGGATGCGGATATGGATGTGAAGGCGTCAGGCAAATACATGCGCATATCACCGCAAAAGGTGCGGAAGATCATCGGAACCGTTAAGGGCCAGCCGGTGGAGTCCGGGCTTTCCACGCTTAAGTTCATGCCGCAGAAAGCCGCGGGGATGGTGGAAAAGATCGTGCGCTCTGCAGTGGCCAACGCCGATCAGAATGCGGGCATAGATGTTGACCAGCTGGTTATCAAAAACATCATTGTGGATGAAGGGCCCATGCTAAAGCGGTTCCGCCCCCGTGCCCGGGGTCGTGCGACACGGATATTAAAGCGTACTAGTCATATAACGGTCATCGTCGGCCAAGGCAGCGTATAATAAGGAGGTAGGTGGTTTGGGTCAGAAAGTCAATCCCATAAGCATGCGGCTTGGAATCAACCGCACCTGGAGTTCGCGGTGGTACGCGGACAAGGAATACGCCGGCTATATTTTCGAGGATCACAAGATCCGGCAGTTTTTAAAGAAAAAGCTGTACCACGCCGGTATCTCCAAGATCGAAATCGAACGGTCCTCCAAACGGATCAAGCTCCGCATCTATGCAGCCCGTCCCGGCATTGTCATCGGCAAAAAGGGCTCGGAGATCGAGGCACTGAAAAAGGAGCTTGAAAAACTGGTTTCCGCAGAAGTCATGGTGGACATCCAGGAGGTGCGCAAGCCTGAGCTCGATGCCCAGTTGGTGGCTGAAAACGTCGCCAATCAGCTGGTCCGCCGTGTGGCTTTTCGCAGGGCAATGAAAAGATGCGTTTCCTCGGCCATGCGCTTTGGCGCCAAAGGGATTAAGATCATTTGCTCCGGCCGGCTCGGGGGTGCGGAAATGGCGAGAATTGAGTGGTACAAAGAGGGGCGGATCCCCTTGCACACGCTGCGTGCCGATATTGATTACGGGCTGGGCGTTGCTGAAACCACCTACGGCACCATTGGTGTCAAGGTCTACATATTCAAGGGTGAGATTCTGGCCGATGATCAGATCCCGGCCGAGCGGCAGTAATTTACAGGAGTCTATACCATGCTGAGTCCCAAAAAGGTAAAATATAGAAAACGCCAGAAAGGCCGGATGAAGGGCAAAGCCGAGCGCGGTTCCAGCCTGAACTTCGGCGATTACGGCCTGCAGGCTGTTGAATGCGGAATGATCACATCCCGTCAGATTGAGGCCGCACGTATTGCCATGACCCGTAAAGTCAAGCGCGGTGGTAAAATGTGGATCCGGATTTTTCCGGATAAGCCGATTACCAAAAAGCCGGCTGAGGTCCGGATGGGCAAAGGCAAGGGCGCACCCGAAGCATGGGTTGCGGTGATCAAACCGGGACGCATCCTTTACGAAATGGAGGGTGTTCCCCGTGAACTGGCCTATGATGCGCTTCGGCTGGCTGCGTATAAACTGCCGATTAAAACCAAAGTCGTCGAAAGGAGCCAGATCTGATGGAAGCCAAGGAAATCCGGGGTCTTGCCCCCGACGAACTCAATAGCCGGCTCGAGGACCTGGTGCAGACCTATTTTAATCTGCGGTTCCAGCATAAGACCGGACAGCTCGAAAATCCCAGGCGCATCAATCAGGTCCGACGCGACATAGCGCGGATCAAAACCATAAAGCGTCAACAGGCGTTCACTAACAGATAGCGGTGATGATTGGCCAATGAATAAGACACGAGGGATGAAACAACAACTGGTGGGAACGGTTTTGAGCAATAAGATGGACAAAACCGTGACAGTGCAGGTGGAACGGCTCGTACGCCATACGGTGTACAAGAAAATTGTCCGGCGTCGGGCCCGTTATGCAGCCCATGATGAAAACAATACCTGCGGTATCGGTGACCGGGTGATGATTACGGAATCCAGACCACTTAGCAAGCGCAAGCGCTGGCGCATCAGCCAGATCATCGAAAAAGCGGTTTGATCACAGGGGATAAAGGAAATGATCCAGGCGGAAACAAGATTGTCTGTTGCAGATAATTCCGGCGCAAAAGAGGTGTATTGCATCAAGGTCCTCGGCGGAAGCCGAAGGCGGTACGCCCGCATCGGAGATATCATCGTGGTATCGGTCAAAGAGGCCATACCCAACTCAAAGGTCAAAAAAGGCGATGTGTTAAAGGCCGTGGTGGTTCGCACCAAAAAGGAAACCCGCCGGCCTGACGGTTCTTATATCCGGTTTGACGATAATTCCGCAGTGCTGATCAATCAGCACCGGGAACCCGTTGGAACCCGTATTTTTGGCCCGGTGGCCCGCGAACTTCGGGCGCACCGGTTCATGAAAATCATTTCACTGGCACCGGAAGTTCTGTAACACAGCCCTATTTATCGATCCAATGGATAGAATCAGGCCGGGAGGAAAACGGCTCATGGAAAAAGTCAAGTGTCGCATCAAGAAAAATGACAAGGTCAAGGTCCTTGCCGGCAAGGATCGGGGAAAGCTTCGCAATGTGCTCAGCGTGGACCGCAAACACAATCGCGTGATGGTGGAAAATGTCAACATGGTCAAACGCCACCAGAAACCCGGCCCCCAGAGCCGTCAGGGCGGGATTGTCGAGGGTGAGGCCCCAATTGACGCATCCAATGTGATGCTGGTTTGCACCAAATGCGCCAAGCCCACCCGAATTGGGAACAAACGCCTGGAAGACGGCAAAAAGGTGCGGATCTGCAGTAAATGTAAAGAACATCTCGATGCCTAGCAGGTCATAACCGGAGGGTATTTCATGTCACTGAAAGACGTATATCAAAACGAGGTCGTCACCGGACTGCGGGAGGCCTTTAGCTACAAAAATATTCACCAGGTCCCCAAACTGGATAAGATTGTCATCAACATGGGTCTTGGAGAGGCCATTCAGAACATAAAAGTGCTGGATGCCGCCCAGGCCGAGCTCAAGGTGATCACCGGGCAGGCGCCCGTGGTAACCCGGGCCAAAAAGTCGGTGGCCGCTTTTAAGGTGCGCGAGGGCATGCCCATTGGCTGCATGGTCACCCTGCGCCAGCAGCGGATGTATGATTTCTATGAAAAACTGGTCAACGTTGCCCTGCCGCGGGTCCGGGATTTTCGCGGGGTATCGGGCAAAGCGTTTGACGGTTTCGGCAATTATACCCTGGGCATCAAAGAGCAGATTATCTTTCCGGAAATTGAGTATGACCAGGTGGAATCCATCAAGGGGATGAATATCACCATTGTCACCACGGCCCAGACCAATCCGGAAGGAAAGGAGCTGCTTCGGCTCCTTGGGATGCCGTTTCGCAATTAATGGGGAAAACCGCACCCGGGCAGGTGGATTTTTCACGGATCCGGATCCACGGATAAGGAGGAAGAAAGTTTGGCGAAAAAAGCGCTTCGCGAAAAGGCGATGAAACAACCCAAATTCAAGGTCAGGGCGTACAACCGTTGCCCGATTTGCGGACGGTCCAGGGCCTACATGCGCAAATTTGGCATCTGCCGCATCTGTTTTCGAAATATGGCCTCCGAAGGTCTGCTGCCGGGCGTGATAAAATCAAGCTGGTAGGCGCCCGGAATCAGAGGCTGTGGCATGGAAGTATGATCAAGGCAAAAGGACGGATTGTGAATTTCCATTATTTTATTTTGATAAAAAACGGAGTAGGCCATGTTGAGTGATCCACTTGCGGATATGCTGACCCGCATTCGAAACGCCGGCAAGGCAAAACACAAAAGTGTGGATATTCCCGGTGCCAACATCAAGGTCGCCATGGCGGACGTGATGAAACGGGAAGGCTACATTAAGAACTATAAGTTCATCAAGGACAACAAACAGGGTTTTCTGCGGGTTTTTCTGAAATATGACGCCAATGACCGGCATGTGATTTATGGCCTGGAACGGGTCAGCAAGCCCAGCCGTCGCGTCTATGTCGCAAAAGACGAAATTCGGCCCGTGTTAAACGGCCTGGGCGTATCTGTCCTGTCGACCTCCAGGGGGATCATGACCGACAGGCAGGCCAAAAAGGAAAACATCGGCGGGGAAGTTCTCTGCAATATCTGGTAGTCAAGGAGTCAAAAATGTCTCGCGTGGGCAAGAAACCGATACCCGTACCGGAAAAAACAAAACTGAGCCTTAACAGTGGCATGCTGACTGTGGAGGGGCCCAAGGGAACGCTTACCCGGCCGATTCATCCGGATGTGACCCTTGAGCTCGGCGATGAGCAGGTTGTGGTGAGCGTGGCGCGCAATGATAAGAAAACCAAGTCGCTGTGGGGCACAACCCGGGCTCAGGTGGCCAACATGATCACCGGGGTGAGCAGCGGATTTGTGCGGGTCCTGGAAATCAACGGCATTGGATACCGGGCTGAAGTCAAGGGGAGCAATCTGGAATTGCATCTGGGGTATTCACATCCCATTAACTTTGTGCTTCCCGAAGGCATTGATGCTGCGGTGGACAAATCCGCTATCCGGCTTTCCGGTATCGACAAGGAACTGCTTGGTTTTGCAGCATCCTCCATTCGGCAGATGCGACCGCCCGAGCCTTACAAAGGCAAGGGTGTGAAGTATGCCGAGGAACAGGTTCAGCGCAAAGCCGGCAAAACAGCGAAATAATCCTTTCATTATCTTCATGTACAAACAGGGATCGGCGATTATGGGTTCGATACAAAAAAGAGAGGCCATGCGCATCAAGCGGAAAAAACGGATCCGGCAGAAGGTGCAGGGTACGCCCCAGCGCCCGAGACTGACGGTTTTCCGCAGCGCCCGGCATATATATGCGCAAATCATTGATGATACCCACGGTGAAACACTGGCTGCGGCCTCCACCATGGAAAAACAGGTCCGGGATCAGGGCAAATATGAAAACAAGGTGGCGGCTGCCGATGAGATCGGCAAGCTCGTCGCCCAGCGGGCTTCAGGCAAAGGCATTACCTCGGTGGTCTTTGACCGCAACGGGTACATGTACCATGGCCGGGTTCGGGCTGTTTCCGAGGCGGCGCGAAAAAACGGGTTGGATTTTTAATAAAGGAAATAAGGAGGCGATCCCTTGCTCAAGAAGGAAACAGACGAGAACTTGTTTATTGACAAGGTCGTTCACATCAGCCGTGTGGCCAAAGTTGTCAAGGGCGGCCGGCGGTTTAGTTTCAGCGCCATGGTCGTGGTCGGCGACGGACAGGGAAATGTTGGCTTTGGCCTTGGCAAGGCCCATGAAGTGCCCGAGGCCATCCGGAAGGGCGTTGAAAAGGCCAAGAAAACCATGATATCCGTACCCCTGGAAGATGGAACGATTGCCTATTCTGTCAATGGCCGATTCGGTGCTGGTTCGGTTTTTTTAAAACCAGCGGGCAAGGGTACCGGCGTGATTGCCGGCGGTGCAGTCCGGGCGGTTTTGGAAGCCGTGGGGATCCGCAATATCCTGACCAAATGCATCGGCTCAAATAATCCGCACAATGCAGTCCGGGCTACCATGGACGGTCTTGCCCAGCTTCAAAGCAGGGATCAGGTGGCCAGCAAGCGCGGGATACAGACAGAAGAACTTTCGATATAAGGAAACTTGGCAAATGGCCGACTTACTCAAAATTACCCTTGTTCGAAGCTATTATGGCCGCCCTGCCAAGCATCGCAAAATTTTGCAGGGCATGGGGCTGACCCGGATGCACAAAACAGTGGAACTGGTTGATACTCCTGCGATTCGCGGCATGGTCGGTAAGGTTTCGCACCTGGTTCGCGTGGAGGGACAATAATCATGAGATTACATGAACTCATACCGGAAAAAAGCAGCACAAAAAACCGGAAGCGGCTTGGCCGGGGCGTGGCCTCGGGCACGGGAAAAACCGGGGGCAGAGGCACCAAGGGGCATAACAGCCGTTCCGGCGGCGGTGTGCGCCCGGGCTTTGAAGGCGGACAGATGCCGCTGCACCGGCGCCTGCCCAAGGGCGGGTTTTTAAATCCGTTTAGAAAAGAGTATTCCGTGGTCAATGTCCGGGACCTGGCACGTTTTTCCGAAGGGACTACCATTGACCGTGAAACCCTGATCTCAGCCGGCGTGGTCAATGGAAAAAACAAGCCCGTCAAACTCCTGGGTCAGGGAGAAATCAATGCTGCAGTCAATGTACGCGTGGCGGCTGTGAGCAAAAGCGCCAAAGAAAAGATCGAGGCCGCCGGCGGCAAAGTTGAGGTGGCATAAACATGGCTGCGACGGGTCCGGGCGTACAGAATATATTTAAGATACCGGAGCTCAAGCGCCGAATTCTGTTTACCCTGGCCCTGCTGGGGGTTTACAGAATCGGTGTGCATATCCCGACACCGGGCGTTGACGGAGATTCCCTGGCGGCTTTTTTTGCACAGCATCAGAATACCATTTTTGGCATTTTTGACATGTTTTCCGGCGGGGCCCTTGAGCGCCTTTCGGTTTTTGCCCTTGGGATTATGCCCTACATCAGTGCCTCGATTATCATTCAGCTGCTCACTGTTGTGATTCCGCACCTGGAACAGCTCAAAAAAGAAGGGGAACAGGGAAAGAAGAAAATCACCCAGTACACCCGCTACGGCACCGTGGTGCTGAGTCTGATCCAGGGATTTGGCATCAGCGTCGGGCTGGAGAATATGACATCGCCCGGAAATGCGCCCATTGTCATTGAACCGGGCTGGTCTTTTCGTCTCATGACCATGATCACCCTGACCGCGGGTACCGCTTTTATCATGTGGCTCGGAGAGCAGATCAGCGAGCGCGGCATCGGAAACGGTATATCTTTGATTATTTTTGCCGGAATTGTCGCCCGCCTTCCGGTTGCCATCGGTAACACGTTTCGGATGATGACTACCGGTGAAATGGGGGTTTTTGGCGTTATTGTTCTTTCGATCCTCATGGTCGGGGTTGTGGCGTTTATCATTTTCATGGAAATGGGTCAGCGGCGTATTCCTGTGCAATACGCCAAGCGGGTGGTCGGCCGGCGGATGTACGGCGGGCAGAGTACACACCTGCCGCTGAAAATCAATACATCCGGCGTGATTCCGCCGATTTTTGCATCATCGCTGATTATGTTTCCTTCCACCCTGGCCAGTTTCTTCTCAGGCGTTCCGTGGATGGAGACGGTTTCCAACGCAATGATGCCCGGTTCCCTGATTTATGAGTTGATGTTTGTGGCCCTGATCTTCTTTTTCTGTTATTTTTACACCGCCATTGTCTTTAATCCTGTAGACGTGGCAGAGAACATGAAAAAGTACGGCGGCTACATCCCCGGCATACGACCGGGAAAACGGACTGCTGATTATATTGACCGGGTTTTGACCCGCATCACCCTCGGCGGTGCCTTGTATGTGTCAGCGGTCTGTGTGCTGCCCTCGATTTTGATGACCCAGTTTAACGTCCCGTTTTATTTCGGCGGTACCGCGTTGCTGATTGTGGTTGGGGTTTCCATTGATACGGTCAGGCAGATCGAGTCGCACCTGATCACCAGAAATTATGAAGGATTTATGTCTCCGGCGGGCGCAAAGCGCAAGGGTCGGTAACAGCAGAAGCGGGGGGATTTGCATGGCAAAAGAAGAAGCCATCAAGGTTCAGGGCAAGGTTCTCGAAACCCTTCCCAATGCAATGTTTAAGGTGGAACTGGAAAACAAGCATATGATTCTGGCGCATCTGTCCGGTAAGATGCGGATGCATTTTATCAAGATTTTGCCGGGGGATAATGTGACCGTTGAGCTTTCCCCTTATGATCTGAGCCGGGGACGCATTACATACCGCACCAAGTAACAGCCGCGCCGGCGGCTGAAAACACGTTTACATGGATTGACAGGCAATGCACACGAGGAGCAATTATGAAAGTCAGAGCATCTGTAAAAAAGATATGCCGTAATTGCAAGATTATTAAGCGCAGGGGTACGGTCCGGGTGATTTGTATCAACAAGCGGCACAAACAGCGGCAGGGATAATAAGGAGGCGAGCACATTGGCACGTATTGCAGGAGTCGATTTACCGAAAAACAAACAGATACTCATCGGCCTGACCTATATTTACGGCATCGGCTACTCCACTTCCAGGGAGATTCTTTCCAGGCTCGGCATTGACGAAAGTATTAAGACAGACAGCCTGACAGATTCGGACATCAACCAGATCCGCCGGATCATTGATAATGATTACAAGGTTGAAGGGGAGCTGCGCACTGAAATTTCCATGAACGTCAAGCGACTCATGGATCTTGGCTGCTACCGGGGTCTGCGGCATCGCAGGGGGCTACCGGCGCACGGCCAGCGAACTTCGACCAATGCGCGAACCCGAAAGGGCCCGCGACGGGCTGCAGTAAAGAAAAAAGGCGGAGCCAAGAAAAAGTAATTGAAATTTATGTAAAGGCGAGAACCGATGGCAAAACGAAAAGCAGTACGTACGAAAAAAAAGGCCAAAAAAAATATTTCAAGCGGTGTCGTGCATATCCATTCGACTTTTAACAATACCCTTGTGACCATTACGGATCCAGGCGGCAATGTGATTTCCTGGTCGAGTGCCGGGATCAACGGCTTTAAGGGGTCGCGGAAAAGCACCCCGTTTGCCGCCCAGCAGGCTTCTGAGGATGCGGCCAAAAAGGCCATGGAACACGGCATGAAAAATGTCGAGGTCTACGTTAAGGGTCCCGGTCCGGGCCGTGAATCGGCCCTTAAGGCATTGCAGGCCACCGGTCTCAATGTGGCCCTGATCAAGGACGTCACCCCGGTGCCGCACAATGGCTGCAAGCCGCCCAAGCGGCGCAGGGTTTAATCTTTGCACAATCGCTGAAACGTATTGCAAAAACAGCAAAGTGTTGTTTTTGCCTTCATTCGGAACTGAACCGACAAAACCGTTTGTTTCCCTTTCTCAGTTGGCATAGGGCAAACGGTTCTTTCGATCGAATTATATATCTCATCCAAGGGAGGAAGCATTGTCACGATATCGTGGATCTGTATGTCGGATATGCCGCCGGGAGAACTTGAAGCTTTATTTCAAGGGCGATCGGTGTTATTCGGATAAATGTGCCTTTGACAGGCGCAGTTATCCACCGGGACAGCATGGCCAGCGGCGCGGGGGGAAAATCTCCGACTATGGACTTCAGCTTCGGGAAAAACAAAAGGTAAAACGGGCTTACGGCTTGTCGGAAAAACAGTTCCGGCTGTTTTTTGAGCGCTCCGAGCAGAAAAAAGGGGTTACCGGAACCAATCTGCTGGTGATGCTGGAATGCCGCCTAGACAACGTCGTGTATCGTTTGGGCTTTGCCAGTTCCCGGGTCCAGGGCCGTCAGTTGGTCAAGCACAATCATTTCCTCATCAACGGCCGGAAAGTCAATATTCCTTCTTACCAGGTAAAACCCGGAGACGCGGTTGAGATCCGGGAAAAGAGCCGCAATGTGGCAGCTATCAACGAGGCCATCGAGTCTATGGTGCGCCGTGGCATGCCCCAGTGGCTGGAACTGGATAAGGAGGCCTTGAAAGGCAGCGTGAAAACCTTGCCGGTTCGCGACGATATCACCATGCCGATTCAGGAAAATCAGATTATTGAGTTTTACTCCAAGTAAACTTTGGAAATTCCGGCATACCGAGGCCCAAGAGCCGTTGCCGGTCTGATGCAGGACAATTGAAATCTGATTTGGTGCGACTCCTGACTACCCGGAACCAAGGCGGATGGATATCAAACAGGCGGGAGAGTGAAAATGCCCTTGAACGAATTGACATATATGAACTGGCGGGACATGATCCGGCCCGGCAGGGTTGAGATCGACCAGCAGACAGCCACCTATGGCAAGTTTGTCTGGGAGCCGCTGGAGAGGGGATTTGGCATCACCATCGGCAACTCCCTGAGACGGATCATACTTTCGTCACTTTACGGCGCTGCCATCACTTCGGTGAAAATCGAAGGGGTGATGCATGAATACAGCGCTGTTCCCGGAGTTTTGGAAGATGTTTCGGAAATCATGCTAAACCTCAAAAAGGTTCGGGTGAAAACCGATGATGCCGAACCCAGGACCCTGACAGTGGAAGCCCGGGCGGAGGGAACCGTTACAGCCGGCGATATTGTCAGCGGAGACGGCCGGGTTGAAGTGTTGAATCCGGGGCAGCATATCGCAACTCTGACATCTGAAGGGTCCCTTCAGATGTCAATGACGGTAAGGGCCGGAAAGAGTTATTCCCTGGCCGAGGCCAACAGCGACCCGGAGGCGCCTGTGGGCACTCTGCCCATTGATGCGATTTTTTCACCCATATACCGGGTCAATTATGTGGTTGGCAACGCCCGGGTTGGCCAGCGGACCGACTATGACAAGCTGACCATGGAAATCTGGACCGATGGATCGGTCAAGCCCATGGATGCCATTGCTTATGCGGCCAAGATCTTAAAAGAGCAAATGCATGCTTTTATCAACTTTGATGAAGATCAGGAACCTGTTCTTCCGGATGAATCCCAGGAGGAATCCACGCCGCAGTTCAATCCGAACCTGTACCTGGATGTGGATGAGCTGGAGCTTTCCGTTCGAAGCGCCAATTGCCTGAGAAATGCCAATATCCGGAAAATTTACCAACTGGTCCAGAAGACCGAAAATGAGATGCTGAAAACCAAGAATTTCGGCCGCAAATCCCTAAACGAGATTAAGGAACTGTTGTCCGAGATGGGGCTGTCGCTGGGTATGAAACTGGAAGGATTTGTGCCCCCGGACGATGACCAGGATCAGAAAGAGGAATAAGATAGCCATGCGACACAAAAAAAGCGGAGTCAAATTAAATCGCACCAGCAGCCATCGCCAGGCCATGTTTCGCAACATGGTCACCTCCCTGCTCAAGCACGATCGGATTAAAACCACGGATGCCAAGGCCAAGGAGCTTCGCCGGTGGGCCGATCACATTATTACCCTGGCCAAACGGGGTGATTTGCATGCCAGGCGTCAGGCCCTTTCCATTGTACGGGAAAAAGCCGTTGTACATCAAATTTTTGCCGAAGCGCCCAACCGGTTCGGGAGTGTCAACGGCGGCTATACACGGGTGGTCAAGCTTGGCTGCCGGCCCGGCGATTCCGCACCGGTTTCGGTTGTGGAATTAACCGGTGAAAAACCCCAGAAAGCTTCCGAGAAATAAGCGAGCGCGCCCAAGGCGGCGCCCTGCTCAAAATCGTCTGGTGGCAAAGCCACGAGACAGTCGGTTTCAAAGTTTTTTTACAGAAGGTAAAAAACCCGGAGCCCCCATTGAAGTTTCTGGAAACTTCAATGGGGGCTCCGGGTTTTTTGGTTGGCCTGAATGCCAAGTGCCTTGTCACGGATTCGGATGCGGACGGCACCGTGTATGTCTGTTCGGAAGATACGGATCCCCGCGGTTTCATACCGATCCAGCACGGATGGCGACGGCATGGGGTAACGGCCCTGCCTTACCGGTATGATGACGGTTTCTGGTGTCACCGCTTCGAGAAACCCTTGTGTTGAGGATGTCTTGCTTCCATGGTGGGGGGCGATCAATATATCGGCCCGCGCCCTTGCCCCTGCTTTTTTCACCACCAAATCTTCTGCACATGCCTCAATATCTCCGGGAAACAAAACAGATTTGCCCTGATATCTCACGCGTACCACCAGGCCGCAATTATTGGCGCCGCTGCACGGCGCGCAGGCAGTTGCTGCATCCGGCAGGGGAAAAAGAATGTCAAACCAAGCCCCGTTAATTGGACGGCTGGCATTGATTCGGTTCAGAGAAGGTTGCGGAATCTGTTGCTGCATCAAAATTTTTTGAAATTTTTTGTAACCCCTGGTATCGGCGCTCAAGCCGGTGGTGATCACTTCATTGATTTTAAAATGTTTAAGGATATAAAGCAGTCCGTTTAAGTGGTCTGCATCCGGATGGGACAGCACCACCGTATCAATGCTGCCGATTTTGCGCTGCCGCAGAAATGGTGCCAGAATCCTTGCGCCCACGTCAAACAAGGTGTTGTCTGAAAAGCCACCCCCGTCAATGAGCATGGTATGGCCCCGGGGAAATTCCACCAGGGAGGCATGGCCCTGGCCGACGTCCAGTACAGTGATGCGCAGGTCTGAATGCAGCAGGCGTCTGTGTATCCAGTAACCGGCATCTGCCGCAGAGACCAGCAAAACCGGGATCAGCATGAGAGCTGCGGCTTTGCGAATTTCTTTGGTCCTGGCCCGCCATATCAGCCCAGCGCAGGCCAGCAGGCTGTATGCGCAGATCACCTCCACCACTGTGGGGGAAAACGTATCAAAGGCGCCCACCGGGGATTGTGAAATGAGTTTGATCAACGATACAGCCGGTTCCAAAATTTGGTGAGCGCCTGCCAGCACCCAGCCGCCAGCGGTCTGGGAAACCGGATAAATCATTGCGCCGATCAGGCCCAGGGGCACAGCGGCAAAGCCGATCCAGGGCACCATAATGAGGTTGGCGGCCACACCCAGCACGGATGCCTGCTGAAAATGATGCATCACCAGAGGCAGGGTGCCGGCAATGGCAAAAACCGAGATGAGCATAAACCGGCCGATTCGCCGGAAAACCCAAAAATCCGGATTTGCCGAAGGCTCTGCAGCGGATCGGAAAAACAGATCAATTCCGAAAAAAATGGCGGTTACCGCGGTAAAGGAAAGTTGAAAGGAAACGGAAAAAATACTGGGCGGGTAAACAATGCAGATGACAAATGCGGCCACGGCCAGGGTATTGACCGGGTGATAAGGCCCGGCCCGGACGATGGCGGTCAGAAACAGGGCAATCATGACCACGGCCCGCTGGGTGGACGGTGAAAGCCCGGAAAGCAATGCATAGCACAGCACCGGCATCAAAGTCAGCATTGCCGCAAGCTTGTTTGCCCGGCCGCTATAAAGCAAAACAGCAAATCGAGTGGTTATCCATTTCAATACCAGAAACCCGCAGGTGGCAATGATGCCCATGTGAAGCCCGGATATGGCCAGCAGATGGGCGACACCGGCTCGGTTAAATGCGTTTTGCAGCCGGGAGGAAATCCGGTGGCGTTTGCCCACCACCAATGCGGAAAGCACAGCAGCAGCGTCATCTGTATCGATGTCTGCGATATCCGCGTCCAGGCGGTCTCTGAGGTTGTGTATTTGAATCCTGAATCCAGGCTTGCCGGCATCCGGCTGTTTTTGAACTTGCCGGGCGTTTGCATACACGGTTGCCCAGATGTTTTTGTCCGCCATAAACTGCCGGTAGTCAAATCCGCCGGGGTTGTTAAAATTCTGAAAAGGCCGGAGTTTTGTCCGGAACCGCAGCCGGTCGCCAGGCGAAAGTGTCAGGCCGCTGCCGTAAAAGGCCGCCTGAATGCGGCCGCCCGGATACAGCGCCTTTTGGTCTTTGACAGAAATTTTGAGCTGATCCAGCACGCAGCGGGTGCGGAAGGATTCAACCCTCGGCGGTTGGGCAACTGTTGCCGATATCTCCACCCAGCCGGCATCAAAAAGGGGCTTTGTTTCAGAAGGCGGGAAAAAAGGAGACTGCCAGGGGGCAATGGCGACCGCGCCAAGGGCAAAAAACAGCA
>JAGTVF010000109.1 GCA_018224315.1 Desulfobacterales bacterium
ACGGACGAATATGTCTTTTTCGTGGCCGATCCCAGGCATGACAACTACGACCTGGTTCAGAACGTGGTCAACTGGGAGGGCTATGTGGCCGAATACCAGTTAAACGGATATTCGGTCACAGACGATGAAATCCTGTCCTACGGCCGGGAGGCGTGGGATTCGGCCTTAAACACGGTCAACGTGGGCAAGTTCAACCTCGGCTGGGGCGCCATCGGCATTGCCACCCATTGTTTTTACGAGGCCATCAATCATGCGGCCAGCCGGAATCTCTACGGCCAATACGTCACGGATTTTCCCCACATCAAGCAGCTTTTTGTGGATGCCTACTCCCGCCTTGCGGCCATGAAACTGTTTTCCCAGCGGGCCACGGACTACATGCGCTCGGCATCGGCCGAAGACCGCAGGTATCTGCTCTACAACCCCATTACCAAGATGAAGGTGCCCACCCAGGGTGAAGAGGTGATCAACGAGCTGTGGGACGTGATTGCCGCCCGGGGGTTTGAAAAGGATGTCTATTTTGAAATGGCAGCCAAAGACATTCGCTCCCTGCCCAAGCTCGAAGGGACCGTGCATGTGAACATGGCCCTGGTCATCAAATTCATGGCCAATTATTTCTTTAATCCGGGCGAGTTTCCGGAAATTCCCAAAAGAGATGATCCGGCAGACGACACTTTTCTGTTCCACCAGGGCCCCACCCGGGGACTGGGCAAGATCCAGTTCCATGATTTCAATCTGGCCTACAACAGCGTGGACCTGCCCAATGTCAACATCTTCAAGGAACAGATCGGCGTGTTTCAGCAGTTTCTGGTCAACGCGCCGCCCGATGCGCAGCAGGCCAAAAACATTGACTTTCTTTTGGCCGTGGGCGAGATTTTTACCCTGGTGGCCTATGGCCAGCTCATTATTGAAAAATATCAGATGGAAAAATTTGAAGATGATCTGCTGGAACAGATTTTTGACTTCATGGTGCGCGATTTTTCCAGATACGCCCTGCAGCTTTACTCCAAGGCCGATACCACGGAAAACCAGATGCAATGGTGCACAAAAATGATCCGAAAGCCCGTGGATGACCATGAGCGTTTCCTGCGGTTCTGGGAAAATCATGTTTATGCATTAAAAGACACTTATGAAATGAGCCCGTAATTTTCCCCTACACCCCGGCCGCAGCTCTGCGGCCGGGGCTTTTTTCCTGCCGGCGTTTTCCGCCCCCTGCCTGTGAAATCGAATTTTTCCCTGCTTTTTCTGTCCTGTTTTCTTTCTGACTTAACATTTTGCCTTGCTGCCCGCACCCGGCCGGCTTTCAACCGTGATTCCACCGCTGTGGGCCATGGAAATGTCAAGGGCACGGCAAAGGCCAACGCGTATTGCCAAGGAGCGCCAGTTTAACACTACGTAACGTTATGGTACCGGATTCGGAAAAGCATTCATCCGAGTTTGCCCGCTTTTTGCAGGGCCTGCTCTGCTGCAAGGGTAATGGGTTCTGCACTGGGCTCCGAGGAGCAATCCGGATTTCCGGCGCACATGAGCGTGGTCAAATCAGAGATGGTCTTTTCCCCGACAATCAGGGCATTGACCGCATCAATTTCCTTGACCGGCTCCCCGCTGCTGCTGATAATCTGGCCGCCAATCAGCTTGTGGGTTTTTTTGTCAAACACCAGCTTCAGGGTCCAGGGTTTAACACCCGGAATCATGCCGTGTTTGCTGCGGGATTCAACAGTTGCGCTCACGGGTTCAAAACCTTCCTCACGGGCCTGGGTTTCGCTGAACCCGGTGGCAGCCACATGCTTGTCAAAAATTTTGACCGCGCTGTTGCCCAGCAGGCCGGGAAAGGCAATCTCATAGCCGGCCAGTCGTTTGGCAATGAGCCGGCCCTGGATAACCGCCGGGCCCCTGAGCTGGGTTCCCACAGATCGCTTAGTGATGAAATGATAGTTGTCAATGCAGTCGCCGCCTGCCATGATATCCGGGTCTGATGTCTCCAAAAATTCATTGACCCGGATCCCGAACCGGCCCATTTCAATGCCCGTTTTTTCCGCCAGTTCAAGGTTGGGGCGGGCGCCGACGTTCATAAAGACCATATCCGCCGCCACCTGCTGTCCGTCATCGAGCTGCACGCCGGTGACCTGACCGTTTTCTCCAAGAATTTTTTTTACCTTTCGGCCCATGTGCATTCGAAATCCATTGTCCACCAGGTGTGTATGGATGGTTTTGCCCATTTCGGGATCCAGCATCAGGGGCAGGGGATGGTCCATGAGTTCAATTATGTCTACCTCATAGTTTCTGCCTTCCATCTCCTTGACCAGGGCCGCTACCTCGAGGCTGATAAATCCGGCCCCCACAAATACGAGTCTGGACGGATTGCGGGTTTCCATGTAGCTTCGGATTTTTTCTGCGTCGCCAAGGGTCCGCAGGCTAAACACCCCGTTGTTATCCACCCCGTCGATGGGCGGCATAAAAGGGCTTGCCCCCATGCCCAGCACCAGTTTGTCATAGGAGATGGTCTTGCCGTCATCCAGAGTGATCTGCTTTTTCTTTGGGTCAATGCTGTTAACCCGGTTAATGCGCATTTCAATGTTGTTGTCGGAAAACATCTTGTCCGGATTGACAATCGCTTCTCCGGGGGCCAGACCGGCCACCACATGGGGAAGCGCTCACCTGACAATAAAGCGTTTATCCGCCCGGATTACCGTGATGTCAATATCGGGCATGAGTTTTCTCGACAGCATGGCTGCAGGTCCGCCGACGCCGCCACAGCCAATGATTACCAGGTGTTCGCCTTTTTTCATGATCGGCCTCCTTTTTCGGGTTTTCACACTTCGGTACTTTTTTCAGCAATCAATCCAACAAGTCAGGGTTACACTCATGCAAAAAAAGGGCCAAATCCATATGGATCGTTGCATTGCCGCTTTGATGCACAGGCATTTGTCAGGGAATATCGGTTTTGATTTCATATTTTGCAAAATCATTGCGGACATGTTACATCATAAAAAAAGTTTTGTGTTATATCTCATATTCCGAAATTGACAGGTTTTGGTTTGTGTTTGCGTTTCATCATTTCATCAAGGAGGAGAACCCAATGGCCCGCTTTATTTTTATTCTCGGCAGAGACGACAATGAAGCCGCTACCCGGTGTTTTCAGTTTGCAAAGGTAGCCCATGATAAAAACCATCAGGTGGACCTGTTTCTGGTTGACGGCGGCGTGAACTGGGCTGATTCCGGCCGGGACCTGAGCGTCCGGACCCAGACCGGCGATTGTCCCAATGATTATTTGCCGTATCTGGTGGAAAAGGAAGTCCCGGCAGGGGTCTGAATCCCCTGTGCCAAATCTCGTCAGGTTGACGAGAGCCAGTTTTTTTCCAACATGTATCTTGGCGGTGCGCCGGCCATCATTGATATCGCTGCAGAAGCCCGGGTATTTAATTTTTAAAAACCCCAGGCCTGAAGATTTCCCGGCCCCCCTCTAAGATGCTCTCTGTCGGGGTGCCGGGAAAAACCCTTCCCTCCCCGGCTGCACATCCCATTTTGACCAACACCTTTACACTTTATTGGCTCTGGTCGCTTCTTTTCTGCCCCCAGTCAGCCCGTATTTCCGGTTTTTTGCACATGCCGCAGGGCAGTAAGACAATTGTATTTCAAGCATATGCTTAAAATATATCATAGTTCTGTCTGGATGCAAGCACAAACAATTATCCGGTAACAATGGAATCATTTGGGTGTCGGTTGTTTCGATTTTTATTAACCGATTGAAATTATGCTTGTTTTTATATAGTTGACACATTCCCGGATTCAGGTATAAAGGGATTGGACTGCAAATGGATATGAAAATCAATGAAATGGCATTTCGGACATAAGCTGGCCCTGGTGATGACCACCCTGGTGCTGATTGCCTCCTGCATCCTGGGCTACAGCCTCGTTCACAGACAATTTGCGCTGCTGGAAAATCAGTTTGCGCAAACCGGAACCATGCTGGCATCCCAGCTCAGCGCCGGCTCTGTGGAGGGCGTTTTTACCGAGGATGAACTTGGGCTGGCCAGTCTGGTCAATTCCTTGAATGAAAATCTTTCTGTGGCTGCTGCCGCCCTTGTCAGCAGGGATCACGCAATTCTTGCCCATGCCGGCAGGGATTTGCCCATGCATCAAATTGACCGTGTAGAAGCCCCCCGAAACGGCGGGTCATTCAGAGGGCAGGGCGATATCGTTTGGTTTCATGCACCTGTTGTGTTTCAAAATGTGGTGGGGGCAACCGCGTGGGTGGGGCTGAATCGCTCGGAACTGGCGGCGGGCAAAAATCGCGTGGTCTATTCCGGCGGTATCGTGGTGGCTCTGCTGGTACTCACCATCACACTGGCGGCCATCCGGCTTGGCCGAAGTCTGGGAAAGCCCGTAAATGAAATGATTCAGGGGGCCGAGGCCATTTCATCCGGAGACTACGGCTTTCGCATGCAGGACCATTATAAGGGCGAGTTTGCCGCCCTGGCCGATGCGTTTAACCGCATGGCCGCCGACCTGGAGCAGAAGCTCCGGGTGGAGCGCACATTTTCCCGCTTTGTCAGCAATCCGGTGGCGGCCCGGTACATGGACAAGGAACCCTCTGATCTTGGCCGGGAAGGCTGCCGGGAGGAAGCCAGCGTCCTTTTTGCCGATCTTTCCGGCTACACGGCTTTCAGTGAATCGCGCAGCCCTGAGGAAATTGCCAGGATATTAAACCTTTATTTTGCAAGGTTTGCAGAGATCTGTCATAGCTGCAACGGCAATGTGGACAAATATATCGGCGACTGCGCCATGATGGTATTTGGCTGCCCACAGCCCGATAAAGATCATCGTTACCACGCCATGACATGTGCATTGCAGATCCAGCAGCGCATTGCAGCGTTTAACGAAGAACGCAGACGGCAAAACCTTCCTTGTCTGGATGTGCGGGTGGGCATCAGCAGCGGCATTGTACTGGCCGGATTGTTTGGCTCCCGTGATCGGCTCCAGTACACGGTGGTTGGACAGCCTGCCAACCTGGCTGCGCGGTTGTGCGATCTGGCGGATGCCGATCAGATACTGATTGACAGGGATTTTTATCAGCACGTTGCCGCCCGGTTTCCGGTCCAGGCCCATACAACCCGTCGCATCCAGGTCAAGGGGTTTAGCAATGGTGTTGAAGTGATGATCGTTAAGGGCTGGATGCACTGGTCCGATGCCGGGGCTGCTTTTCCGGCGGGCGCTTGAAAGGGCGGATTGTAAAGATGATGCGTGCGTTTGTTGTTGTTATCCTTTTTCTGATGGTCTCTCTTGCCTTACACGGGTGTACGGGTTTTGTAAAACACCCGGTCTGCACCGGCGATCGGCAGAAATGCATCGAGCAGAGCCTTGCCCGGGCGCAGGCATATGCAGAAGACAATCGGCTGGCAAAGGCGATCACCGAGATTCAAAGGGCCCGTGACCGGTTTCCGGATGCTCCGGTGCTGAGAGAGAAATTTAAACAATACGAATCCTTGCGCCGGCAGATCATTTTTGACAATGAACTTGAATTGCTGCTGGAGCGGGGCCGCTATCTGCTGGCCATCCGCGACAACCGGGAAAATCTGTTTTATGCCGAACATGACAGCTATGGATCGCGCCGCAGGTACCGGGAATTTGAAGAAGCTGTTGAGCAGACCGCGACCCGGCTTTTTAAAAAGGGGCAGCAGGCCATCAGGGACAAGCAATTCGAGATAGCCGGCCGGGTTTTAGGTCTTTCAAACCGGCTGGTGCCAAGCACCGCCGCCCGGAATCTGCTTGCGGAAATTCATCTCCACCGCCAGGATCTGCGGATTGAATCCAGCCGGCAGAAAGAAACCCGAAACCAGGAAAAATGGTCCATCATGGTCCGGGATTTCAACCAGGCCATGGAAAACGGCAATCTGCCGGCAGCCCGAAAAATCCTTGCAGAAATGCAGGCGCTCAAGCCCGGGCAGGTCAAGGACCGGCGACGGCGCCTGGAGAACCGGATTGACAGGGAAGTTGAAACCCTGCTGGAACGCGGCCGCTTTCTGTATACCCGCGGTGACCTGCAAAAGGCTTTAAACACCTGGGAGCAGGGCCTGGAACTCAAGCCCGGCGACCCTAAACTGCAACAAAACATCCGACGGACCAGAACTTTTCTTGACAATCTTGACCGCTGGAGAAATTGATATTTTGCTGGCCCGGTTTGACATTTCAACGTTCCGGGGCTACCATTGGCCTGTATTTAAACGGATTTTATGCGATTGACAGAAGTTTTTACAAGGAGGATTTTGTGATGTCAGACAATGAAATATATGATCTGGTGATCATCGGCGGCGGCCCCGGAGGGCTGTCCGCGGCCATTTATGCCATGCGCGGGGCGTTAAAGACCGTGCTGGTTGAAAAGGGCGCTCCGGGCGGGCAGATCAACCTTTCAGACGAAGTGGAAAACTATCCGGGTTTTACCCGCATCAGCGGGGCCGAACTGGCCATGCACTTTGCCGAGCATGCCGCATCCTACGGCTTAGAGCAGGTTTCAGATGAGGTCACCGCAGTGGAGCCGGGTCTTGATTTTCATACCGTTCGCCTGGCCGGGGGCCGGCAGATAAAAACCCATGCGGTGGTCCTGGCCACCGGCGGCAGTCCCCGCCAGCTCGGGGTGCCCGGGGAAAATACACTTTATGGTAAAGGGGTTTCTTATTGTGCCGTGTGCGACGGGTTTTTTTTCAAGGACAAGAACGTGGCCGTGGTTGGCGGCGGTGATTCCGCGTGCGAGGAGGGGCTTTATCTGGCCAAGCTGGCAAAACAGGTTTATATCATCCATCGCAGGGATGCCCTGCGCGCCAGCATGATTCTGCAAAAGCGCGTGGAAGAAGACTGCAACATGGAAGTGCTCTGGAATTCCGTGGTATCCGAGATTCAGGCAGATGAATCCGGGGTGAACAATCTGCGCTTAAAAGACACCCAGACCGGTGATGAACGGGATCTGCCCATTGACGGTGTTTTTATTTTTGTCGGGTTTGTACCCAACAATGAGCTGGTGCCCGCAGGAGTGAAGCTCAATTCCGACGGGTTTGTGGTCACAGATGAGCAGTGCGCAACAAATCTCGCCGGCATTTATGCCATTGGGGATCTGCGGGAGAAATACGCCAGCCAGATCGTGCTGTCCTGTGGTGACGGGTGTATGGCCGCGCTGTCCGCAGCCCAT
>JAGTVF010000110.1 GCA_018224315.1 Desulfobacterales bacterium
CATGGCATGTTTTCGTCCTTTTCCGCCAGTCTGAACAGAACCACGGACCGGCCCTTTACCTGTATTTCAGCGCCGGCGGGAATTTCGGATTCGTCTTCTTCAAGAAAACCGCCGGCTGCGGTATCAATCACCCGGAACCACCCGCTGCCCCATTTTTCCCCGGGCAGGTTCACGTCCAGGGCTTCGTGGTGGGCGTTTAAAATAATGTAGAAGCTGTGGTCGGTTACCGGATCGGCCTTGATATAGGGGTTGGGAATGGATTGGCCGTTTAAAAACACCCCCAGGGTTTGGGCCGAGTTGTCGGCCCACTCCTCCTCGGCTTTCTGTTTGCCGTCCATGTTAAACCAGGCAACGTCCTTGACCTCACTGCCGTGGATGGGCCGGCCCTGGAACCAGCGGCGGCGGCGGAACACCGGATGATCCCGGCGGAAGGCGATCAATTTACGGCAGAATGCCTGCAGATCCGAATCCGCGTTTTCCCAGTCATACCAGGAAATCTCGTTGTCCTGGCAGTAGGCGTTGTTGTTGCCCTGCTGGGTGCGGCCCATTTCGTCTCCGCCCAAAAGCATGGGCACGCCCTGGGACAAAAACAATGTGGTCAGGAAATTGCGTTTCTGCCGGGCCCGCAGGTCCAGGATTTCCGGGTCGTCAGCAGGCCCTTCAGCCCCGCAGTTCCAGGAGCGGTTGTGATCCTCGCCATCTTTGTTGTCCTCGCCGTTGGCCTGGTTGTGCTTTTCATTGTAGGAGACCAGATCGTTTAAGGTAAATCCGTCATGGGCGGTGATGAAGTTGACGCTGGCATAGGGCAGCCGGGAGGTGTTTTCATAAAGATCCGAGCTGCCGGTAAAGCGCGATGCCAGTTTTTCCAGCACCTGGTCCTCGCCGCGCCAGTAGTCGCGCATGCAGTCCCGGTACTTGCCGTTCCACTCCGACCACAGGGGCGGAAACTTGCCCACCTGATATCCCCCCTCGCCCACGTCCCAGGGCTCGGCAATGAGCTTGACCTGGCTGATCACCGGGTCCTGCTGGATGATGTCGAAAAACGATGAGAGCCGGTCAACATCGTGGAGCTCCCGGGCCAGGGCAGAGGCCAGGTCAAAGCGGAATCCGTCCACGTGCATCTGCTCGATCCAGTAGCGAAGCGAGTCCATGAGCAGCTGCAGGGCGTGGGGATGGCGCATGTTTAAGGTGTTGCCGCAGCCGGTATAATCCATGTAATAGCGGGGGTCATCGGTCAGTCGGTAGTAATAGGCGTTGTCAATGCCCTTGAAAGACAGCATGGGCCCCTTGTGATTGCCTTCTGCGGTGTGGTTGTAGACCACGTCAATGATCACCTCGATGCCGGCCTGGTGAAAGGCCTGGACCATCTGCTTGAACTCGGAGACCACCCCGCCGGGCCGGCGGTCTGCGGCATACTGGTCGTGCGGGGCAAAATAACAGATGGAGTTATACCCCCAATAGTTGGAAAGATTGCTGTCCACGAGCTGCTTGTCATGGATGAACTTGTGCACGGGCATGAGTTCCACTGCCGTGATGCCCAGATCATGGAAATACTCGATGGCGGCCGGGTGGGCCAGGCCGGCATAAGTGCCGCGCAGCTCTTTTGGGATGTCGGGGTGCTGCATGGTAAAACCCCGGACATGGGTTTCGTAGATGATGGATTCATGCCAGGGAAGATGCAGGCGGCGGTCGCCGGTCCAGTCAAAATGGGGCTGGTGGACCACGCACCTGGGGACAAAGGGGGCGCTGTCCACATCACTTTTTACGTCCGATCCGTCTGCAAATGGATAGGGAAACACGGCCTCGTCCCATTGGACGTGGCCGGCAAGGGCCTTGGCATAGGGGTCGAGCAAAAGTTTGGCCGGGTTGCAGCGATGGCCGTTTTCCGGCTCCCAGGGGCCGTGGACCCGATAGCCGTATTCCTGGCCGGGCTCGGCAGTGGGCAGATATCCGTGCCAGCAGAATCCCGTGACCTCGGGCAGGTCCACCCGGGTCTCGCGGCCGTTTTCGTCAAACAGGCAGAGCTCCACCCGGTCGGCGATTTCAGAGAAAATGGAGAAATTGGTGCCAGCCCCGTCATATACGGCACCCAGGGGAAACGGGGTTCCGGGCCAGATTTTCATGGTGTATGCAATCCTTTTTCTGCACCTTATACGGCAATGACCTCGTAGGGGCCGGTGACGACAAGGTCGGCTTTTTCCTTCAGGGCCCGCACAGCCAGGTGCTCGTGCTCCAGCACGGTCATGCGCCAGTCGTCCACCTTTTCCTTGCCGCGCACAAGCTGGGCTTTTTTGGTCTCATGATAGGTAAGATCGATAAAAACCCGAAAATACAAGTTTTTGGCGGCAATGGCATACAGACCGTCTAACACCAGCATATCGGTCTGAGAAAAATCCGTGGTCAGAATGTCCACTTGGCCGGTGATCAGATCGATACACGGCATGTGTGCAGTGCGGCCGCGCCTGAAATCCTCAAGGGTCTGGTGGATGCGCTCCCAGTCGTATTCACCGGGACCAATGGCCTCTGCACCATGGGCCTGACGCCAGTCGTTGCGGTCTTTTGGCAGGGTGAGATAATAATTGTCCGAGTGCACCAGCTTGGCGACATAGCCCCTGTCTTTTAACTCCCGGCCCAGGCAGTGGGCCAGCTCGGACTTGCCCGAGCCGGACTCCCCGGAGATGGCAATGATGGTTCCGGGCTGGCGGTCGGCCAGGATGTGGTCTGCGATCCGGGCGGCTGCCTGTTTGTGTTTTTCCTCGATTAACAAGACGTCTCCGAGCATGGGGAAATCCTTGGGTCAGGTTTGAAGGTTCAGGGTTGAAGGTTCAAGGTTGAAGGTTCAAGGTTCA
>JAGTVF010000111.1 GCA_018224315.1 Desulfobacterales bacterium
GGGGAAATGAGCGGCCACATATTTTTTGCCGACCGCTACTTCGGCTTTGACGACGCGGTTTACGCCACATGCCGGCTTCTGGAAATTCTTTCGGAAAGCGGTGCCACCATCGATGAACTGCTAAGCGATGTCCCGGAAACCGTGAGCACCCCTGAAATCCGGGTGGAGTGCGGCGATGAGGTCAAATTTGACGTAGTGGAGCGGGCCCGGCAGGTTTTGGCGGATCAGTATCAGGTCATTGACATTGACGGGGTGAGAATTGTATTTGACGACGGATGGGGGCTTGTGCGCGCATCCAACACCCAGCCGGCCCTTGTCATGCGCTTTGAGGCCCTGTCGCAAAACCGCCTGGATGCCATCCGAAACACTGTGGAAAACACCATTTCCCGGGTGCAGCATGAAATCCGGGGGTAAACCGCGGCTGTGACCCGGCCTGGAAAGGCCTGGTTTGATTTTTCTCAAAAGTCTTTTGGTTATACAAAAATGCGCTGGATTTCCATTGCATTTTCAGATAACCAGGAAAAAAACGCATTGGATCGGCAACTGAATCGAAACATATCGGGACTGTGGAGGTTTGTGAATGAAGGTACTTGTCAGTGACAATCTGGGTGAAGCCGGAATTGAAATATTTAAGGCCGCCGGGGTGGATCTGGATGTGAAAACCGGGCTTTCGCCCGAAGAACTCAAGGCTGAGATCGGGCCTTACCATGCCCTGGTGATCCGCAGTGCCACCCGGGTGACCGATGACCTGCTGGAAGCCGCCAAAAACCTGAAAGTGGTGGGCCGGGCCGGCATCGGCCTGGATAACGTGGATATTCCTGCGGCCACCCGCAGGGGCGTGGTGGTCATGAACACCCCGGGCGGAAACGTGGTGACAACAGCCGAGCACGCCATTGCCATGATGCTTTCTTTGACCCGCAATATTGCCCAGGGCACCAGCTCCTTAAAAGCCGGCCGGTGGGAGAAGAAAAAACTCATGGGCCGGGAAATCTATAACAAAACCCTGGGTGTGATCGGATTTGGCAAGATCGGTTCCGTGGTTGCAGACCGGGCCCGGGGCCTGAAGATGAAAGTGCTGGTCTATGATCCGGTGGTCCAGGACGAGGTCATCGAAAAGCAGGGATTTGAATCCGTCCGTTTGGATGCGCTTTACGCCCGGGCCGATTATATCACCATCCATGTGCCCAAAAACAAGGACACCGCCAACATGATCAATTCAGAAGCCCTGTCAAAAATGAAAGACGGGGTCATGATCATCAACTGCGCCCGGGGCGGTATTGTGGACGAAGACGCCCTGCATGAGGCGCTTGAATCCGGCAAGGCGGCCGGTGCGGCCTTAGATGTGTTTGCCCAGGAACCCCCGCCGGCTGACCTCCGGCTGCTGCAATCCGATAAGGTGGCCCTGACCCCCCACCTGGGCGCATCCACATTCGAAGCCCAGACCAATGTGGCTGTGGCCGTGGCCAACCAAATCGTGGAATACCTCAAACACAACAATGTGGTCAACGCTGTCAACGTGCCCTCCATTTCCGGCCAGGCCCTGGAGCAGCTCGGGCCTTTTATCAACCTGGCCGAAAAAATGGGCCTGCTTCAGGCCCAGTTCATGACCGAACAAATCAAGGAAATCAACATCGTCTACAATGGCGATTTTTTCGGATATGACCTGATGCCCGTGACCACCGCCTTTATCCAGGGATTGCTGAGCTACCGGCTCGGCGGTGAGGTCAATGCGGTCAACGCCTACACCATTGCCAAGGAGCGGGGCATTAAAATCACGGAATCCAGCTCTGCGGAAACCACCGATTACCTGCACATGATCACCACCAAAATCACGGGGCCGGACAAAACCCTGAATGTGGCCGGAACGGTTTTTGGCAAAAGCGATCCGCGCATTGTCCGCATTGATGATTTCCGCATTGAAATCATCCCCAAAGGCCACCTGGCCCTGATTCACAATCTGGACGAACCCGGGGCCATCGGCAGCATCGGAACCACCCTGGGTGATCACAATATCAATATTTCCAGGATGCAGGTGGGACTGGAAGAAGGCGGGGAACACAATGTTATTTTGCTGCGCACCGACACGCCCATTTCCCAGAACGTGGTTGACGCGCTGATGACCCTGCCCAAGGTCAAATCCGTAAAAACCATGGAACTATAAGATCAAAAGGGAGAAAACCGGATATGGCACAAACAGACAAAGGAAGCGATCCAAATCCGCATTCCGGTTTTGTGATGCCGGAAATCAACTTTATCACCTTTCTTTTGTCGTTAAATTCGTCGGCCCTGGTTCACCTGGGCCAGCATCCGGATCCCACCAGCGGGGCCACGGCCAAAAATCTGTCCGTGGCCAAGCAGACCATTGACGTGATTGCCATGCTGGAGAAAAAGACCCGGGGCAACCTCAACGAGGAGGAAAAGCGCTTATTGACAAACGTTTTGTATGAATTACGTTTGCTGTATGTCAAAGAAACCGGCGGTGAATAAGCCGGTTGGCGACAGCGCAAGCGATTTGCAATCCATCCATAAGGAGGCAGGCCAACGATGAAAAACCATTACAAACCAGCCGGACGGCTGTCTGTGATTATGGTCGCAGCGGTGATGGCCGCAGCCGGAATTTTTCTTATGCCCCAGCCGCACGCCATTTCTGCGGCCGGCTCCCAGCCGGAACAGCAAACCATGGTGCCCGCCAGTTTCACCGAACTGGCAGAGCAGGCCGGGCCGTCGGTGGTCAATATCCGGACCGTGAAAACCGTTGACAACGGGGGGCAGGTGTTCCGGCATTTTTTCGGACCCCAGGGTCCCAATCAGGGCAGTCCGTTTGATGAATTTTTCGATCGTTTCTTCGAGCAGCAGGACCCGCGCGAATTCAAGCAAAGAAGCCTGGGTTCCGGTTTTATCCTGGACCGGGAAGGTCATATTGTCACCAACAATCATGTGATTGAAAATGCCGACCAGATCCAGGTAAAGCTCAAAAACGGCAATGAGTATGATGCGCAGATCATCGGCACTGATCCCAACACGGATCTGGCCCTGATCAAAATCGAAGCCGATGAGAAACTGCCGTCTCTGGACCTTGGCAATTCCAAAAACATCAAAATCGGCCAGTGGGTGGTGGCCATCGGCAATCCCTTCGGCCTGGAGCACACAGTGACCGCCGGCATTGTCAGCGCCAAGGGAAGGGTTATCGGCGCCGGGCCCTATGATGATTTCATCCAGACAGACGCCTCCATTAATCCGGGAAACAGCGGCGGCCCGCTGCTGAACATGAAAGGCGAGGTCATCGGCATTAACACCGCCATTGTCGCAGGCGGCAAGGGAATCGGGTTTGCCATCCCATCGAGTATGGCCAAAGATATCATTGCCCAGTTGAAAGAAAGCGGAGAGGTGACCCGGGGATGGCTCGGTGTGGCCATCCAGGAACTCAATGATGAACTCAGGCAATATTATGATGTGGATCAGGGGGTGATGATCAGCCAGGTATTTCAAGGCGATCCGGCGGACAAGGCCGGCATCAAACCCAATGACATCATCGTGGCTGTCAACGGCAAGTCTGTGGACTCGCCCAGGGAGCTTTCCCGGCGCATTGCCGAGATCAAGCCCGGAAAAAAAGCAGAAATCAAATTGATCCGTGAAGGCCAAACCCGGACAATGGACGTTGAAATCGCCAAGCGGGAAGAAGAAAAGCTTGCCGGTCGCAGCCCGGGCCAGGGGCCCGGAAGCATGGAAGAGGCGGAACTGGGCCTGGAAGTAACGGATTTGAGCCGGGAGATGGCACAGCAGCTCAACCTTGATCAAACCCGGGGCGTGATTGTCAGACAGGTTGCCCCGGACAGCAAGGCGGCTGAAGCCGGATTCCGGAAAGGCGATATCATCCGTGAGATCAACCATGAAAAGATCAGCTCGGTTCCGGATTTTCAAAAGATCATCCAGGATGCAGCGTCCGGCCAGAGCCTTTATTTTTATGTGCTGCGGCCCCGGCAGGGCATTACCGTCATCAAACTGACCAAATAAATATTTCCCGTGGAAATCCAGGCTCCGGCAAAAATCAACCTGTTCCTGGATGTCATCGGCAAACGAACGGACGGATATCATGAACTCCGGTCTTTGATGTGCCCCATCGGAATTTATGATACCGTCCGTTTGTCATGTGAGCCCGCAGACACCCCGGCCGATATCACTGTTGCCTGTACCCATCCGGACGTGCCGTCGGGCCGGGCCAACCTGGCATGGTCGGCCGCATCGGCCTTTTTTGCCGAAACCGGTTTTTCAGCCAGAACAACTGTTGCCATCGACAAACACATTCCCGTGGGCGCGGGACTGGGCGGGGGCAGCAGCGATGCGGCGGCTGTGCTTGCCGGATTAAACCGCTTTTTTAACCACCCCCTTTCCACAGACCGGCTAATGTCCATTGGCCGCTGCCTTGGTGCGGATGTGCCGTTTTTTATCCACGGCCGTCCGGCCCTTGCCACCGGCATTGGCGAAAAACTTTCGCCCTGGCCCGATCTGCCCTTGTTTTACCTTGTGCTCATCTATCCCAACTGCCCCGTATCCACGGGTGAAGTCTATAAAAAGTTGAATTTGGCATTGACAAAAAACAAAAAAATAACTACAAAATTTACTTTCGAATCGGGCTGGGAAGCCGACTTCGCAAGGCAGCTCTACAATGCGCTTGAAGCGCCGGCCATGCAGCTTTGCCCGGAAATCCGCCAGGCCAAGCAGGCACTGATGAATTCCGGGGCTCTGGCGTCATTGATGAGCGGCAGCGGGTCCTCGGTATTCGGGATTTTTGAAGACGCCGGACAGGCCGGAAAGGCATTTGATGCATTATCTGAACGTTGCCATTCATGGCAGGTGTTTCAAACCCGGTTGCTATATTAATTGCGCCCGCAGGGCGAAAAAGTGCCAGCCACCGGTTGCTGGGGCGTAGTCAAGCGGTAAGACACAGGATTTTGGTTCCTGCATTCGGAGGTTCGAATCCTCCCGCCCCAGCCATTTCACAATCGGTTTCACCAGAAATTTTCAACCCCGGGAAAGGGGAAGTAAACGTGGAGAACAACGGATATATCATTTTTTCCGGATTATCCAATCCGCAGCTGGCAGAATCTGTCTGCAGTTATTTAAACCAGCCCCTGGGCAATGCCAAGGTCAAACGCTTCAGCGACGGGGAAGTGCAGATCGAAATCGATGACAACGTCCGGGCCAAAGACGTGTTTGTGATGCAGTCCACGTGCTACCCGGTCAATGATCATCTTGTGGAGCTTCTGCTGATGATCGATGCGTTCAAGCGGTCCTCTGCCAGACGGATCACGGCCGTCATCCCCTATTTCGGCTATGCCCGCCAGGACAAAAAAGTGGCCCCCAGGGTGCCCATCAGCGCAAAACTGGTTGCCGACCTGCTGACCACCGCAGGGGCCAACCGTGTGATCACCATGGATCTGCATGCCGGACAAATCCAGGGTTTTTTCGATATTCCCGTGGACAATTTGTTTGCCGCCCCGGTTCTCATTAATCACATGCGCCGGCAGTTTTCCGATGACCTGGTGATCGTCTCGCCGGATGCCGGCGGCGTGGAACGGGCCCGGGCTTTTGCCAAACGATTAAATGCAGGTCTGGCCATCATTGACAAGCGCCGGTCAGCCCCCAACCAGGCCAAGGCCATGGCGGTGATCGGAAACGTGGAAGGCAAAAAAGCCCTGATTCTCGACGATATGGCAGACACTGCCGGCACCCTGACCGAAGCAGCCAACGCGATTTCCGCCAACGGCGCCAAAGAAGTCCATGCCTGCTGCACCCATGCTGTGCTCTCAGGGCCGGCCATTGACCGCATCAATGAATCAAGCCTGAAATCCATGGTGATCACCGACACCATACCATTATCGGGCAAACCCAAAACATGCGATAAAATCACCGTGCTCAGCATTGCCGAATTGTTTGGCGAGGCCATTTACCGCAGCCACACCGGTGATTCCGTGACATCATTGTTTATCTGATCCATCGCGCTGCAAAAAGACATTTATTTGGAGGATACATTTTGGATATTATCAAATTAAACGCTCAACCCCGCCGGGAAACCGGCAAGGGGGCAGCCCGGAGCCTGCGGCGTGCAGGCCGCATTCCGGCCGTACTCTACGGAGCCGATATCGAAAGCCAGCCCCTGTCGGTCGGTATCCAGGAGCTGGAACGGATGTTTAACAATCCCCGGTTTACCCGGGGGCTGATCAACCTGGCCGTGGAAAATGCCGGAAATCGCCGGCAGACGGTCATGATCAAGGAATTCCAGCGCGATCCGGTCAAAGACCATTACATCCACATTGATTTTTTTGAAATCAAGATGGATCAGAAAATTTCAGTGATGGTTCCGGTGACCACCGCCGGCACATCCAATGGCGTGGAGGAAGGCGGCATCCTGCAGATCATCCGGAGGGAACTGGAAGTCTACTGCCTGCCGGCCAATATTCCGGAACAAATTGAAATCGATATCTCTGCCATGGAAATGGGCGATTCGGTGCATGTCAGCGAGGTGCCGCTGCCCGAAAACGTGGAAATTCCCTATGAAGTCGATTTCACGATTCTCACGGTTGTCAGCCCGAAGATGGAAGAGCCTGAAGAAGAAGTTCTGGAAGAAGAAGGCCTTGAAGAAGGCGAAGAGGCTGCCGGTGATGAAGGCGCAGATGCCGAATCCGGAGATGAGGCCCAAGAATAACCGTGCAGGCCAAAACCTGGCTGATTGCCGGACTGGGCAACCCTGGGCCCGCATATGCCCGCACCCGGCACAATGTGGGTTTTCTTGCCGCTGAGAATGCAGCCATGCGTTGCAGCGTGGCCATGGAACAGAACAAATTCAAGGTTCGGTTTGGCCGGGGCCGGCGAGGCAGCAACAAAATAATCATCGCCCAGCCCCTGGATTACATGAACCGAAGCGGGCCGCCGCTTCGCCGGATTGCAGATTATTTCGGCATAGAGACCGGACAGATTCTGGTCATACATGATGATTTGGATATAGAAAAAGGACAAATCAAATTTAAAGAGAAAGGAGGTCATGGAGGGCACAACGGCATCAAATCGATCATGGAAGCCTTTTCGTCAGGAGGTTTTCCAAGGCTTCGAATCGGCATCGGAAGACCTGCGCCGCCGATAGACGTCACGGACTGGGTTCTTGGCAGGTTCACGCCTGAAGAGCAACGTTTCTTCGACCCCGTTATTGAACTTGCAGGAAAAGCCGTGATAACAATGATCGATAAAGGTTTGCCGGTTGCAATGAATCGTTTCAATCAAAAAGCAGGTTCTCTAGGTGTCTGATTTTTTTAACCTAAACTTTTAGGGAGGTAGGCATGGAAGTTATTATGGAAAACATTCCGCTAACTTGTACCTTTATCGGTGTACTCGGGATTATTTATTCCCTGATTGTGGCCGGAATGATCAAAACCGCCCCCACGGGCACGGAAAAAATGGTGGAAATTGCCAATGCCATTCAGGAAGGCGCAATCGCCTACCTGAACCGTCAGCTCAAGACCATTGTCATTGTGGGCATCGCAATTTTTGTTATTATCTTTTTCACCCTTGGCACCACCACTGCGATGGGTTTTGTTGTTGGCGCCGTGGCCTCTTACCTGGCCGGTTATATCGGCATGCGGGTATCGGTGCTGGCCAATGTCCGTACAGCTGAAGCCGCCAAGGGCGGGCTGGCCGCAGGCCTGAAAATGGCTTTCCGGGGCGGCTCGGTGACCGGTATGCTGGTGGCAGGCCTTGCCCTGACCTCCATTGCCGGGTACTACACCATCGTCGAAGACGTGGTGCCCCTGGTGGCACTGGGCTTTGGCGGCAGCCTGATTTCCATCTTTGCCCGTCTCGGCGGCGGCATCTTCACCAAGGGTGCTGACGTGGGTGCGGACCTGGTGGGCAAGGTTGAAGCCGGCATTCCCGAAGATGACCCGAGAAACCCGGCCACCATCGCCGATAACGTCGGCGACAACGTCGGTGACTGCGCCGGCATGGCCGCAGACCTTTTTGAAACCTATGCGGTCACTGTTGTTGCCGCCATGCTGCTGGGCCACCTGTTTTTCCCCGAAGAGCCCATGGCAGTGCATTATCCCATGATTCTCGGTGCCATCTCCATTATCGCATCCGTGATTGCCACATTGTTTGTCCGTCTAGGCAAAACTGAATACATCATGGGCGCCCTGTACAAGGGTATGTTTGGCGCAGCCATCCTGGCCGCCATTGCATTTTACATTTTTACCGTCAACATGGTGGACACAATCGGCGGTGTTCCGGGGATCAACCTGTTTTACGCATCCCTGGTGGGACTTGTGCTCACAGTTGTCATCGTTATTATCACTGAGTACTACACCGGCATTTACGGCCCGGTGAAAGCCATTGCCGAAGCCTCCACCACCGGCCATGCCACCAACATTATCGCCGGGCTGGCCATCAGCATGCAGGCCACTGCCGCTCCCGTGCTGGCCATCTGCGTGGGCATCGGCGTTGCTTACAGCTTTGCTGATCTTTATGGCATTGCCATTGCCGCCGTTGCCATGCTGTCGATGACCGGTATGGTCATTGCCATTGACGCTTACGGCCCGATCACGGACAATGCCGGCGGCATCGCCGAAATGGCGGATCTTGATGACAGTGTCCGCGCCGTCACCGATCCCCTGGATGCGGTTGGCAACACCACAAAAGCCGTGACCAAGGGTTATGCCATCGGTTCCGCCGGTCTGGCCGCACTGGTGCTGTTTTCCTGCTACACCCAGGAATTCGTTCTCCAGGCCGGAACCGCGGAAGCCGCTGCAGCTCTGAATTTCGGGCTCAGCGATGTTAACGTGATTATTGGTCTGTTTATCGGCGGTCTGCTGCCTTTCATGTTTGCCTCCATTGCCATGAACGCGGTTGGCCGGGCAGGCAGTGCGGTTGTGGATGAAGTCCGCCGGCAGTTCCGGGAAATTCCGGGCATCATGGAAGGTACATCCAAGCCCGACTATGGGGCATGCGTGGATATCGTCACCAAGTTCGCGCTTAAGGAAATGCTGATTCCGGCCCTGCTGCCTGTGGTGGCTCCTTTGCTGGTCGGCCTGTTTCTCGGCAAAATCGCCCTTGGCGGACTGCTCATCGGCAGTATTGTCACCGGTCTGTTTGTGGCCATCTCCATGACCACCGGTGGTGCAGCCTGGGACAATGCCAAGAAATACATTGAAGACGGCTACTTTGGCGGCAAGGGCAGCGATGCCCACAAAGCCGCTGTCACCGGTGACACCGTCGGCGACCCGTACAAAGATACGGCCGGTCCTGCAGTCAACCCGATGATTAAGATTCTCAACGTGGTGGCCCTGCTGATGGTGCCGTTTTTGATGTAAGCAACGCATCTGTTACATAACAAAGCCAAAAAGGGCCGGTGAAATTCACCGGCCCTTTTTTTGTTGATTCATTTCTCAAAAAATGATATAAGTCAGCTTTTAGGAATAAACTTTGCATAAACCTTGGTGAAAACTATGGCTGAAAAAGCACAATCCCCAAAAAACCTGAGCAAGCAATTTGAAGTCGGCGACCTGGCCGTCTATCCGGCCCACGGTGTCGGGCGCATTGAATCCATTGAAAGCCGTGTGATTAACGGCGACACCCACGATTTCTACATCATGAAAATCATTGACAACGGAATGGTCATCATGATTCCCATCAGCAACGTGGATTCGGTGGGCCTGCGCACCGTTGTGGACAAAACACAGATTCCCGACATTTATGCCGTGCTTACGGAGAAAAAAGACGATTTGCAGGACAACCAGACCTGGAATCGCCGGTACAAGGAATACATGGACAAGCTGAAAACCGGCTCGCCTTTTGATGTGGCCGCCGTGTTCCGGGATCTTTACATGCTCAAGCTTTCCAAGGATTTATCCTTCGGGGAGCGCAAACTGCTGGACACAGCCAGAACCCTTCTGATGCGGGAAATCTGCACCGCCAAAAACCAGGAGGAAACTCAGGTCTGGACTGAGATCGAATCGCTTTTTGACAGCAACGGAAACGGCAGCAAATCCGCTGAATGACCCGTTCCGATGGGCAAATCACCCTTGTTGCCGGCGCTGATCAGGCCGGATTGCGCCTGGATCAGTTCGTGGCATCCCTGGTTCCCGGATGCTCCCGAAACACGGCGGCAAACTGGATCAAAAAACAACAGGTCCTTGTGGGCGGTGCAGCCAAAAAGCCGGGATACCGGGTAAGCGCCGGGGATATGGTTTCCGTGCCGACCCGTGCAGCAGAACCGATTGCCTCCACTGCCGGCCGGCCCATCGTCCCCGAACCCCTTGACCTTGATCTGCTCTATGTTGATGCGCATATCATTGCGATCAATAAACCACCCGGCATGGTCGTGCATCCGGCCGCCGGCCATCTCACCGGCACCATTGCCCACGGCCTGGTATTTCATTTCCCGGAAATCCAAAACATCGGCTCCGAACCTTCCCGGCCGGGCATTGTCCACAGGCTGGACAAAGACACCTCGGGTGTGCTGGTGGCAGCCCGCACCCAGGCGGCATGGACGTCATTGACCCGCCAGTTTCAACAGCGCACAGTAGAGAAAACCTATGACGCGTTTGTGCTCGGGAACCCTGAACGGGATTGTGGGCGGATCACTCTTCCAATTTTCCGGCATCCCGGGGACCGGAAAAAAATGGCGGCTGCGGAAAATCCGGATCTGCCCTCAAGACACGCTGAAACAACCTGGCAGGTTGTTGGGCGGTTTGCCCGAGCGGCCAGACTTGAATGCCAAATCCGCACCGGCCGCACCCACCAGATCCGGGTGCACCTTGCAGCCATCGGTCATC
Organism: Desulfobacterales bacterium; assembly: GCA_018224315.1. Classification (GTDB taxonomy): domain Bacteria; phylum Desulfobacterota; class Desulfobacteria; order Desulfobacterales; family Desulfosalsimonadaceae; genus Desulfosalsimonas. Next base: position 10,821 of record JAGTVF010000111.1, read on the forward strand.
CTGTGATTGGCGATGCCGTATACGGCTGCCGGCGCGCCCGAAAGGCTTGCCGCAGTTTTCCGGATCTGAAAAAAATCTACCATCAAAGCTTTCGCCAGATGCTTCATGCCAGACACATCGCTTTGAACCATCCCCAAAGCGGCAGGGTCCTGCGCATAACCGCCCCCCTTCCCGATGACATGCTTTGGCTGCAAAAGGCCATGGAAAAAGACCTCAGTGACTGACAGCGGCAAATGGCCTTATCTTCGTTTGCTTTTCAACGCTTTTTAACAGCCAGGGTACAGCGCCGGCTTTGCTTGTCAAAAGTCATCACGATCTCTTCATCGGGTTTCTTCTCTGAAGCCAGCTGCCCATAGCGCTGCTTGATGCGCTGTACAAAGGCTTCACGATTTTCCGCATCCGGATTCTGTCCCAAATTTTCAAGCTTTTTTTGCTGAATTTCCCAGAGCCGGTCCACAGAATAAATACGTCTTTTGTTATTATCGGTCCGCTCCTGACTGTCATCCAATCCATTCTTCTCTGCCGGCCGCAAATGCCCGGACTGGCGTTTGCGCACAGCCTCAGCGTTATCCCATAATTGCCGCCAGGCATGGCTCAAATGATATACTTTCCACTGCAGATTATCCAGGAGGGTCTCCAGATATCGATTGGAAATGTTTGGATCGATGCGCATATTTTGGATTCTTTCAATGAATTCCTGGTGCCGGGGGTGGGGCTTGTTGTCCCGGTCAGCAAGATAGGCCCGAATTCTGGCATCCATTTCCTCGGCTTCGCGGACAAGGGCACGCAGCCGGGCTTCCTCATCCCTTCTTTGCTGGGCAACATCGACGGCCATTTCTCCTCCTTTGCTCAAGGCCCGTGACAAAGTATGCGTGGCTTTCCGGCTTTTTCATATGACAATGCTGTATGAATTCATTAACAAGGTTTCCGCATTTTGTAAACCCGATCAGACAGCTCCCCAAAAACGCAAAAAAGCCGTGGCGGAAACCATCATCCGGCCAACGGCTTTTGTTTACGGCAAAATAATTTAAACAGCAGTCAGATCAGGCTGCATTTTTCGGGTTATCGGGATTATAACACAAACGGCAGCAGTTTAAACACCGGCCGGCTTCTTCCAGTGCATCCGGTTCAGCAAGAACAAGATCTGCTTCAATAAAGCTGTGAATCCGTTCCTGGACCGGCAGCTCGGGCATGGGTTTTCTCTTGCTTGTCCCGATCCCGGGCACGGACGAAAAGATTGATTCCGGAATGTGCCGCTGGGACAGAAGAGCACGATTCTGGGCGGTTACCGGCTTTCCCTTTAAAAACAGATCAATGCCTCTGGCCGCCCTCCGGCCCCCGCCAATGGCGTCCACCACGAGCGCCGGGCCAGTGGCACCGTCGCCTGCGGCAAAAATATAGGGCACATTGGACTGGCAGGTATCGGGATTGACATCTATGGTATCCCAACGGGTCAGATTGAGCTCCTCCATGCGGGTTCCCGGGGTCCGGAATGCCGTATCCGGGGACTGGCCGATGGCGGTAATAATGGTATCCACTTCGAGCACGGTCTCAGAGCCTTCAACCGGTACCGGGCGCCGGCGGCCGCTGGCATCCGGTTCGCCAAGTTCCATTTGGAGGTATTCCAGGCCGGCTACGCTGCCGTTTTCATCCTCGATCACCTTGTTGGGCGCGGCCAGAAAAACAAATTCCACTCCCTCGTGTTCCGCGGCCACGATTTCAACGTCATTGGCGGGCATTTCCTTACGGGTCCGGCGATAGACCAGATAGACCTTTTCAACACCCATGCGGATCAGGGTCCGCACACAGTCAATGGCCGTATTGCCCCCGCCGATGACCGCAGCCCGTTTTCCGATATCCACATTTTCCTGGTTGCCGAGGGCAGACAAAAAGTTAATACCGGTGAAACAACCGCTTAAGTCTTCCCCGGGTATTTTGAGCTTATAGTCCTTCCACGCACCAACACCCATGAAAATGGCGTCAAAACCGCCGCCCACAAGGGAGCCCAGATCAAAATCCAGGCCCATTTTCACATTTGTATGATGATCAATGCCCAGATTTAAAATGCTCTCGATCTCCCAGTCCAGAACCGCTTTGGGCAGCCGGTATTCCGGGATGCCATAGCGCAGCATACCCCCGAGTTTGGGCATGGCCTCAAAAATGGTTACATCATGGCCCACACGACGAAGAAAATAAGCACAGCTCAAACCCGCCGGGCCGCCGCCCACAACAGCCACCCGCTTGCCCGTATCCGGGGCCTTGGATATGGGAAGACGCTTGCCGGAATTCATTTCCACATCTGCGGCAAAGCGCTTGAGCTGATTAATGGATACGGATTCCGTGTCCTCAATGGAGCGCCTGCAGTATTCCTCGCAGGGATGCGGGCAGACCCGGCCGCAGGCCAGCAGCAGGGGATTTCGCTCCCGGATGGTGTCCACGGCAGAGTCATATTGGCCTTCACGGATATGGGTAATGTATCTGGGAATGTCAATTTCTGCCGGGCAGGTCTGCTGGCATGGTGCCAGCGCGTCATCCTCGGTGTTGAGATGCAGCAGCCGCTGGGACATGGTCCGCACTTCAATAATGGATTTGGGACATACCCGCTCGCAGGCCCCGCACCCCACGCACTTGTCCTTGTCCACGATGGGATATCCGTTGGGACCGATGCAAAGCGCGTCAAATTTGCAGGCATTGACGCAATCACCATAACCCAGGCATCCGATATGACAGTCTCTCTTGCCGCCATACAGGGCACTGACGGCACTGCATTGGTTCAGGCCCTGGTAAACAAAACGATCCGTGGCCCGGTGGCCCCCCTGGCAGTTGTTATAAGATTTCAAGGGTTCGGCCGTGCCCGCTTCTGATCCCATGATGGCGGCAATGGCGGAAACATTTTCCGGCCCGACCAGAATACAGACGTTTGGCGGCGCATCTCCGTTGACAACCGCCACGGCTGCAGACGAACATCCCGCATATCCGCATCCGCCGCAGTTGGCGCCGGCAAGAAGACCCTCTATCTTGGCGATGCGCGGGTCCTCATACACATAAAACACCTTGGAGGCCACACTCAGGGCTACCCCGCAAACGCCGCCAAGGCCCAATGTAAAAAGTATTGCTTCTATCACTGCAATCCCCTTTGATTTGCTTCCGGAATTTGATGGATCAAAACCAGCAGTGGCGTTTTTCCTAGACCAGCCCCCGGAACCCGATAAAGGCCAGCGCCAGCATGCCCGCGGTCACAAGTCCGATGGATGTGTCCTGCAGTGGCCTCGGCACCCGGCCGAGAATCACCCGCTCACGTACACCGGCAAACAGGACAAGTGCCAGGCCGAAACCAATGGCATAAGAAATCGACGAGGTCAGCGCCTGGAGAAAATTGTATTCTTCCTTGATATTGATCAGACAGACACCCATCACCGCGCAGTTGGTGGTGATCAGCGGCAAAAAGATCCCCAGTCCGGCATACAGGGCGGGAATGCTTTTTTTAAGAAACATCTCAACAAACTGGACCAGGGATGCAATCACCAGAATAAAGGCAATTGTTCGAAGAAATTCAATATCCAGGGTTTTGAGAAAGTAAGTGTCAATGGTCCAGGTAATAATGGCGGCCAGGGTCATGACAAAAACCACTGCGCCGGCCATGCCCGTGGCGGTTTCCATCTTCTTGGAAGTGCCGATAAAAGGGCAAATTCCCAGATATTGCGCCAAAACGATGTTGTTGATAAGGATACTGCTGATAATCAGGACCGTGTAATCGCCCATAATGTTTCTCCCCTGCCCGGCTGCCATCCGGGGTTTTCACACCGGATGGCATAACTATGTTCAATCGATTTTCAGCACAAGCCGCGTCCGGATAAATCCGTGCGGGCCGCTATTTCTTGCCTATGAGATTCATGATGCACAGCAGCAGGCCCAGGCAGATAAATGCGCCCGGCGCCTCCACCATAAAGGCAAAGGGTTCAAAGGACGTCGGAAACACCTGAGCGCCCATCAGCTTGCCGGTACCCAGACTTTCGCGCACCGCACTGATCACGGTCAGCGAAAGGGTGAACCCAATGCCGATGCCCAAACCGTCGGCCAGGGACGGCACCAGTTTGTTTTTGGAGGCAAACGCCTCTGACCGCCCGAGAACGATACAGTTGACCACAATGAGGGGAATAAAAATTCCGAGGTTTAAAAACAGCTGATACGCATAGGCCTGCATTATCAACTCCACCACGGTCACAAATGTGGCAATGATGATGATAAAACAGGCGATCCGAATTCTTGAGGGGATCACCCCGCTTAAGATAGAGACCAGCATGTTGGCGCATACCAGCACGAACGTGGTTGCCACTCCCATACCGATTCCGTTTTCAACCGATTTGGTCACCGCCAATGTGGGACACAAACCAAGCACCAGTCGAAACGGCGGGATTTCCTCCCACAAACCCTTTACAAATTCCTGCCCGATGGTTTTCGCCATGATCTATTCGCTCCTAGCCGGTAAAGTTGTTCACCTGGTCCTTGATTTGGGATTTGGCCTTCTCATATATGTCACCAGCCCTTCGGACAGCCGTGCAAACCGCCCTGGAAGTTACGGTTGCACCAGACATGGCCGTAATGTCGCCCCCGTCGTCTTTCACTTTATAAGCCGCAGCTGCCGACTTTCCAATGAACTGATTTTTAAAATCCGAATCCGTCTCAACAGTGGCACCGATTCCCGGCGTTTCGTTGTGGGTGGTCACGCTGATGCCCATAATTTCGTCGGTCTTTACGTTAACGGCCACCATTACTCCCAAATCACCACCATAGCCACCTGCAAAAGCCTCAAAGGCCACGGCCTTGGGGGTACCGTCAAATACGCCCACAAAGAAGTTGTTTTCCTTCTCACCCACAGTCAAAGAAAACCGGTCGGCCACCGGATCATTGTCGGCCCCCTTGAGGATATTTTCAATGGCCGGGCCTTTGACAAATTTCAAAACCTGATTGTCGATGCGCTCCTCGGTGGTGTTTTTCAAGGCCCCGAGCAGTCCGCCCGAAAGGCTGCTTAGCACAACCAGGACAACGACCATTTTAATCATTTCACGCATGATGCATAACCCTTCCCGTGGCTTTGGGTCTGATTTTATCGATAAGCGGATGGACCAAATTGATGATCAGAATTGCGTAGATAACCCCGTCAACATGGGCCCCCTGGTTTCGGATCAGCACGGTGAGCACCCCGCCCAGGGCCCCATAAATGAGCATGGGGATAAAATGAACCGGTGAGGAAGAGTCCTCTGTGGCCAGAAAAAAGGCGCCCATCAGGGTAAAACCGGTCAGCAGGTGAACTCCGGGACCGGCATAAACCTCCGGGTTGGAAAGATTAAAGCAAAGCGCGGAAACAAACACGCCCGCAAGAAAAGACACGGCAATTTCCCAGCGGATAAAACCCCGGATCATCAGGTAGATGCCGCCGATGAGCAGGCCGAGACCGAAAGTGGCCCCGATACCCCCGGTTTGCCGCCCCAAAAGCAGGTCGGTCAGTGAAAAGGCCTCAACCCCGCCTGAACCATAGGCTTTCATGAGCACCAGCGGATAGGCGGCCGGAAAATCAAAAGGATAATCCACCAGGGCAGCATTGAAATCAAAATAGATGGGCCAGGAAATCATCAGGATGGCATAAGCAACGGCCACAGGATTAAAGGGATTGCCGCCGATGCCCCCATAAATCTGTTTGCCGATCACCACGCCCACAAAGGTACCGGTAATCACAACCCACC
>JAGTVF010000112.1 GCA_018224315.1 Desulfobacterales bacterium
CGGCATGACCAGGATTTGCTTTTTCTGTACGCCATCAATCGAATGGCAGCCGCAAAAATATTCCGGGTACTGGGGCGGGAATCGGCCGGAATCCGGAGAATATCCAGAAATTCTCGTATGTTTTTCCGACCATCAACGATTTGAAATATTTTTTTGGGACCTGTTTGATTTGTTCTTATATTGTAACCATACATTTACGTAATTGCAAATATCCACTCAAAGCAGCATCAACGAGCTTATGGGATAAACGCCTTATGCGTTAGACGCAAAGAGCAAAGGAGGTCATCATGGTGTTGCAATCTTCACAAATAGAGGAGTTCAGGGGGCACTTCCGAGGAGACGTGCTTCTTCCTGGCGACAACGGCTACGAAAGTGCCCGCAAGATCTGGAACGGGATGTTTGACCGCAGGCCCGGGATCATCGCACGCTGCGTCGGAACGAGTGACGTCATCCATGCCGTGAACTTCGCGCGCGAAAACAGTCTCCTTATCGCCGTGAAAGCAGGAGGCCACAACTCGGCCGGAAACGCCGTCTGCGATGATGGTATCATGATCGACTTGTCGCTCATGCGGCGGGTCAACGTGGACCCGAAGAACAAGACGGCCCGGGTGGATGCGGGTGCCCTGCTGGGAGATCTGGACCATGAGACCCAACTCTACGGACTGGCCGTGTCGGGAGGTGGCATTGTGTCCCATACAGGCGTTGGGGGTCTGACGCTGGGAGGCGGGTTCGGCTGGATCAGCCGCAGGCACGGCCTCGCAATCGACAACCTGATTTCCGCTGAAGTGGTCACCGCGGACGGGAAGCTGCTGACAGCCAGCGCCGACGAGAATCCGGACCTGTTCTGGGGCCTCCGGGGCGGAGGAGGCAATTTTGGCATCGTTACCTCCTTCCAGTTCAGGTGTGTTGAACTCGGTCCCCAAATTTATTCGGGCTTGATCATCAAGAAATTCGAGCACGCAAAGAGGTACATGCAGTTTCACCGGGACTTCGTGCGCGGCCTGCCCGATGAGATGACGGTGTGGATGGTGGTGCGTCACGCACCGCCGCTGCCGTTCCTGCCGCAGGACGTACACGGGAAGATGGTGGTCATCATCCCCTTCGTCTGGCTGGGCGACGAAGCGGAAGGGGCTCGTCTGATCCAGCCCATACGCGATGCAACCCCTTCCCACGGGGAAGCCATCGGTATGAACTCCTGGGTGGCCTGGCAATCAGGCTTTGACGGGCTGGTCGAACATGGAGCGCGCAACTACTGGAAGTCACATCATCTGAGGGAACTCTCGGACGGTTGTATCGACCGCGTGATCGAGTTTGCCGACTCCATGCCCTCGGATGAGATTGAAGTGTTCATCCCACACATGGAAGGCGCACCGAGTCGGGTACCCGATACGGCCACGGCCTTCGCCCACCGAAAGACGCCGTTTCTTCTCAACATCCACACGCGTTGGCGCAAAACGCAGGACGATGAGCCGTGTCTTGCCTGGGCGCGGGATTTCCATCAAGTAACAGAGCCGTTCGCCCAGGGTGTGTATGTGAATTTCTTAAGCGACGAGGGCGAAGATCGCGTCAAAGCGGCCTACACCCCCGAAGTCTGGGATCGATTAGTCGAGCTCAAGAAGAAGTACGATCCCAACAATCTCTATCGCATGAACCAGAACATCAAGCCGGCCTGACAGAGAGCATTGGCCTTTGGTATAACTGCGTTTAGAAGCGTCCATGGCATGCATCCCGATATCAGGCAATATCGCGTGCTGCCGCAGGTGGCAACGGCCGCTGCGGCGGCGGTTCAAATCAGGGGGTCGTTTGGTTGATAGATAAAAAGAGGTTTGGCAATAGCGTGTCGTTTTCTCTTCTCTATCATCCTGATGTGAAGAAGCGCGATATTCCGAAGCTGAATAATGACATCCGGAAACGGGTGAAACGGGCCATAGAAACCCGCCTTCTTCCAGCTCCCCAGGATTACGCAGAGCCCTTGCGCAAAACCCTGAAAAACTACCGGAAGCTCGGAGTCAGTGATTATCGCATCGTGTTTAGAACAGAAGGCAATGAAATCTTTGTTCTGGGCATCTGTCACCGCAAAGAAGCTTATCTTTTGATGGAAAAAAGACGGGATTGAGGCAGGCGACACTTTCCATGGATCCGATCAGCTGCTTCTGCGGCGTATCAGTTCCGCCACCAGGCCGGTCCACCCGGTTTGATGGATCGCCCCGAGGCCCGCGCCGTTGTCACCGTTGAAGTATTCCGGGAAAAAAAGCAGATCGCGCCAGTGGGGATCCTGCCATGATACAGGATTTGCGCCCCATGCCGGCCGGCTGCCGGATTCATTTCGCAAAAACAGACAAATCAGGCGGTCAGCAAGTTCATCGGCGACTTGCTTGAGCGTCAGCATACGGCCGGAGCCGGTGGGAAAAGCGATCGTAAATTCATCGCCGTAATAGAGGTGATATTTTTCCAGGGCTTCGATGATCAGGTAATTGACCGGAAACCAGACCGGACCCCGCCAGTTGGAGTTGCCGCCGAAATCCCCGCCGGCCGATTCTGCGGGCTGATAATCGATTTCATAGCACCGGCCGCCGGCTTCAAGGCGGTAGGGCCGGTCCTTGTAAACCCTGGACAAGGACCGGATGCCATAGGGGGACAGAAATTCATTTTCATCAAGCATGTATGCCAGAACCCGCCTTAACCGGTCCGCATTGAGAATCGAAAAAATCCTTCTTTCCCCGATCCCGGGTTTTTTGATACAGGCCATGTGTCCCTGGTCCCGCAAATAGATCCGGTTATCAAAAAACCATAGCATACGACGGTTGAAATCCGACATTTTATCCAGCAGATCCCCGTCGAGCACCTCCACAGCCAGCAGGGGGATCAGGCCCACCAGGGAACGCACTTTCAGCGGAATCACCTCCTTGTCGTCTATGTGAATGGCATCATAGAAAAATCCGTCAGCTTCATCCCACAGGCTCACGCCGTGCCGGACATCGCCGGTCATGGCCCAGGCGATTTCCATGAAATGCTCAAAAAATTTGCTGGCCGTGTCCTGGTAAACCGGGTTGGTTTTGGCCAGTTCCAGGGCCATTGAGATCATGTTCAGGCAGTAAAATCCCATCCATGCGGTTGCATCGGACTGGTCCAGGTGCCCGCCCGAGGGCAGGGGGCGGCTGCGGTCAAACAGGCTGATATTGTCCAGCCCCAGAAAGCCTCCCTGGAAAATGTTCTTGCCGGATTCGTCCTTCTTGTTCACCCACCAGGTAAAGTTTAAAAGAAGCTTATGAAAAACGCCCTCCAGAAAAGTGGTGTCGGCCTTTCCCGCCTGTTCTTTCTCCCGCTGGTAGACCTGCATGGCCGACCACGCGTGCACGGGCGGGTTGACGTCGCTAAATTGCCATTCATAGGCGGGAATCTGGCCATTGGGATGCATATACCACTCCCGGGTCAGAAGCGTAAGCTGCCGTTTTGCAAAAGCGGCATCCACCAGGCCGAGCACAATGCAGTGAAACGCCAGATCCCAGCTTGCAAACCATGGATATTCCCATTTGTCGGGCATGGAAAGAATGTCGAAATTTTCAAGATGCGTCCAGCCGGTATTGCGCATCTCTGCCCCGTCGGGCAATGGGCGCTGCATCGCCGGATCGCCGGCAAGCCACCGGGCGACGTTGTAATAATAAAACTGCTTGTTCCATAGCATGCCGGCCATGGCCTGGCGAAACACATTGGCTTGCTCGGAGGCAGGCCGCTGTTGACAAATGGACCGGTAAAACTCGTCAGCCTCTCTTCGCCGGTTGTCAAACATCTCATCAAAGCCGGAAAAAGGCGATTTTAAAGGTTTTGCAGCAAGCCGAAGCAAAAAGGTCTCTGAGCCGCCGGCCTTTAGGCGGGTTTTGTATACGGCGGCGCCCTTGGTTCCAATCTGAGCGGGATTGACGGCTTGCTGCTCGCCGTGAACCAG
>JAGTVF010000113.1 GCA_018224315.1 Desulfobacterales bacterium
CGTGATGGCTGAAAAAGGCCAAAGCCTTTTTGACATGCCCCGGGACAAGGCTGAACAAGAACTTTCCGGACTGGCCGCAAAACAAATACTGGCCGGCATCCGGCAGGATCTTGAAAATCTGGGCGTTTGCTTCAACCGATGGTACAGTGAACAAACCCTCTATGATACCGGCAGGGTGGAATCCGCCATCGCGTTTTTGAAACAAAAGGACCTGATTTACGAACACGAAGGGGCCCTGTGGTTTTGCGCAACCGCGTACGGAGACGAAAAAGACCGGGTGGTGGTGCGCCAAAACGGTCAGACCACCTATTTTGCCTCAGATATTGCCTATCACCTGGAAAAATACGAGCGGGGATATGACCGGGTCATTGATGTGTGGGGCGCGGATCATCACGGCTACGTGCCCCGGCTGACAGCTGCCATATCAGCCATGGGCAGGCAGCCCGGCCAGTTTAGCGTGATTCTCACCCAGCTGGTCAATCTGCTGCGCAAAGGCCGGCCGGTTTCCATGTCCACCCGGGCCGGCCAGTTTGTCACCTTAAGCGACGTTGTCAGCGAGGTGGGCCGGGATGCGGCCCGGTTTATCTTTCTGACCCGGCACCATGAAAGCCCCCTGGATTTTGACCTGGAGGTGGCCAAGGCCAGAACCAATGACAACCCGGTATATTACGTGCAATACGTTCATGCCCGGATATCGAGCATATGCAAAAAAGCCGCAGACGAAAACCCGGATGTGCAAAAAAACCCGGATCTCCCGGACCTGCAGCGGCTGAGCAAAGCCGAGGAAATCGCTTTGATCAAAAAAATGGGAAAATACCCGGAGGTTATTTCCGGGGCGGCCGCCCTCATGGAGCCGCATCGGATCGCCTACTATCTGATGGACCTTGCGGCATTGTTTCATGCCTACTATAATAAGCACCGGGTTCTTACCGATGACACGCAGCTGAGCACGGCCCGGCTTTACCTGGTGATGGCCGTGCAGAAAGTGATCCGAAACGGCCTGAAACTGCTCGGGGTCAGCACCCCGGAAATCATGTAGCAGGGACTGTAAAAAAATCATGGGCGGCGGTTTTTCCAAAACCAGACTCACCGGCAGCCGCGGCAGTAGCGCCGGCTGGGTGATGATGATCTTTATTGCTTCGGGATGCATGTTTATCCTGGGAGTCCTGGTGGGCCGCAATACCGCGCCGCTGCATTTTGACATGCAGCATCTGGATGAAAAACTGGCCCAGCTGCAAAGCAGCGTGCTCGCCGAACCCGGAGAACTGCAAAACAGCGACGGACAAATGCCCGATGACATCTCCTTTGAGTTCTACGACCGGCTCCGGGAAAAAGCAGAAGTTGACGAGTATGCCCAGGGCCGGCCCCGGGTGCTGGCGCCCAAACACCCGAAACCGGATCTGGCCGAAATCCGGGTGCAGCCACCCCGGAGCCGGCCGGAAACCGAACCCATGCCGGCTCTGCGGCAATCGGATCAACCGGCCCGGGAGGCTGAAAAAGAACCAGCCCCTGAGGGCCCGGACAAATTGTTCGCCATTCAGGTGGCGTCTTTGCGCGACAAACAAAAGGCCGAAACCGTGAAAAACAAATACAAGGACAAGGGCTATCCCGCATTTGCTCAAAAAGCTGCGGTGGAAGGCCAGGGCCGGTGGTACAGGGTTCGCATCGGCCCCTACACGGACCGCGGCCAGGCGGAAAACGATCTGGTCCGGCTTCAGAAAGCCGGCGTGGATGCCATGCTTCTGCCCCATGAGCCGGGATTTTGAAAGGAAGATCCATGAAAATTTCCAGAGAAGAAGTAGCGCACGTGGCCGCACTGGCCCGGCTGACCATCGATGAAGCCGACGTGGACGGTTTTGCCCGCAACCTGGGCGATATCCTGGCCTATGCCGAAAGCGTGAGCCGGGCAGACACCACGGATGTGCCCCCCACGGCCCATGCCGTGGAAATCTGCAATGCTTTCCGGCAGGATGAAGTGGCCGGCCACCTCGACGCCCAGAGCACCATGGCCAACGCCCCGGAGTCCGAAGACGGCAGCTTTGTGGTCCCCAAAGTCATTGAATAATCATTCGGAAACAGAAAAGAGCGGACCATGACATCAACCCAACCATATGCACTGACCATCCATGAAGCCGGCAGGCTTCTGGCCAAAAAACAGATCAGCGCCCGGGAGTTGACCGATGCGGTTTTTGCCCGCATCCGGCAGATCGAACCGCAGATCAGCGCTTATATTACAGTGGCCGAAGATGCAGCCAGGCAGCAGGCCAAACAGGCCGATGATCTGATCCGGGCCGGCAATGCCGGCCCGCTGACGGGAATCCCCCTGGGCATCAAAGACCTGATCTGCACAAAAGGAATTGCCACTACCTGCGCATCCCGGATGCTGGCCGATTTTGTGCCCCCCTACAACGCCACGGTCATGGAAAAACTTTTTTCCGCCGGCGCGGTCATGACCGGTAAACTCAACATGGACGAATTTGCCATGGGATCGTCCACGGAGAATTCCGCGTTCCAGATCACCCGCAATCCCTGGAACCGCTCCCAAACCCCGGGGGGCTCCAGCGGAGGCTCTGCTGCAGCCGTGGCAGCCGACATGTGCCTGGGCGCCCTGGGATCGGACACGGGCGGCTCCATCCGCCAGCCTGCGGCCCATTGCGGCGTGGTGGGGTTAAAACCCACCTACGGCCGGGTTTCGCGATACGGACTGGTGGCCTTTGCCTCGTCTCTGGATCAGATCGGCCCCCTGGCCAAGGATGTCAGAGATGCGGCCATCCTTCTGGGCGCCATTTCCGGCCATGACCCCAAAGATTCCACCTGCGCGGCAAATGACGTGCCCGACTACACGGCCGGAATCGATGCCGGAATCAAGGGCCTGACCTTCGGCATTCCGGTGGAATATCAAAATGCCCAGGGCATGGACCCCCAGGTCCGGGCGGCAGTGGAAAAGGCGGTTTCACAGCTCACTGATGCCGGCGCCAAATGCGTGGAAATATCGCTTCCCCACACCGAGCATGCCGTGGCCGCCTATTACTTGATCGCCCCGGCAGAGGCCAGCTCCAATCTGGCCCGCTACGACGGGGTCAAGTATGGATTCCGGCACAAGGAGGCCGGGGGGTTAAAGCAAATGTATGAACAAACCCGCTCCAGGGGCTTTGGCCCGGAGGTCAAGCGGCGGATTCTGCTGGGCACATACGCGCTTTCAGCCGGTTATTACGATGCCTATTACAAGAAGGCCTCCCAGGTCAGAACCTTGATCCGAAACGATTTTGCCGCTGCATTTGAAACCTGCGACGTCATTGTTTCCCCAACAGCCCCCACACCGGCCTTTGGGCTGGGAGAGAAAACCGATGACCCGCTGCAGATGTATCTTTCTGACATTTTCACCCTGTC
>JAGTVF010000114.1 GCA_018224315.1 Desulfobacterales bacterium
ATAGGCGGGGTGATAGCGGTGCCCTGTACCCGAAAACCGCTTTATGCGGGGCTGAATTCCCTCCCGAGCATAATGATCGGATACCGTAATTCATTCAGGTCGGCCGCCGCGCAACAGACGGTTACGAACCTCGTCAGGTCCGGAAGGAAGCAGCGATAAGTAATGGCAGTCTGTGTCGCGGATCGTTCCCGGCTTTGCAATGATTTACCCTTTCCGTGCCCATGCGAAGGAGGGTTCCCGGCCGGGATTTTTCCCTGTTTTTGTTTTTCCTTCCGCTTTTCAGCGAATTTGTTCAAAAAAACATGCCTTGACAATCAACAAGCGTGACTTATTTTTCTGTCAAACCTGATGCAGCCAAAGGTTGCGCAAGCATTTGAGATTATTGAATGCAGCCTGAGGCCGGAAAATAACAACCAGGCAGCGTTTATAAATTTCCGTTGTATTCACACGAAGAGGGGCGAAACGTGTTTTTGACGCAACAATGGACAATGCCCTGATATCCGGAGACAAACCAATGAGTAAGAAAAAAACGGAACAAGCCCGAAACGGTGAAGTCCAGGATGAGGATCTGCCGGACAGCGGGCCGGAAGCTGAAAGCGGGCTGGCCCAAGAGGCCCCCACGGAGGTGGAACAGTTGAAAAAGGAAGTCGCCGAGGCCCGTGCAGAAGCAGCAGAAACTTATGACCGGCTGCTGCGTTTATCGGCTGAGTTTGAAAATTACAAGAAACGGATGCAGCGGCAGACTGAAGATCACAGGAAATACGCCAATGAAAGCATTATCAAGGATCTGCTTTCCGTGGTGGACAATCTGGAACGCGCGGTCAACGCATCCCGGCAAAGCAGCAGCGAAGCCGACGCCTGCATGTTAGAGGGCTTGGAGATGACCCTCAATGAAATCCGCAAGGTCCTCAAAAAGTATCATGTGGAGCCGGTGGAGGCTGTGGGTCAGCCCTTTGACCCGACATATCATGAAGCTGTCATGCAGCAGCCCTCGGAGGACCATCCGGACAACACGGTTATTCAGGAGATGCAGAAAGGCTACATGCTTCATGACCGGCTGATCCGTCCGGCCATGGTGGTGGTGGCAAAAACGCCGGCCTGACGGGCCTCTGGGGATCAAAATCGTGTGCGAACAAGGCAGAACGCACCTGGTAATTCATAAAATCTGAAATTGAGAATAAATACGCTAAGGAGGCATAAAAATGGGCAAGGTAATCGGAATTGACCTGGGAACAACCAATTCATGTGTGGCCATCCGGGAGCAGAAGGAAACAAAGGTGATCACCAACCCTGAAGGCGGGCGGACAACCCCTTCTGTGGTGGCGGTCAATGAAAGCGGTGAACGGCTGGTGGGTCAGATTGCAAAACGTCAGGCCATAACCAATCCGGAGAATACGATTTTTGGTGTAAAGCGGCTGGTGGGGCGCAAGTTTGATTCAGACGCGGTCCAGAGAGATATCAAGAATATGCCCTACACCATTGAAAAGGCCAGCAACGGCGATGTCCGGATTAAAATCCAGGACAACAGGTTCAGCCCTGCTGAGGTTTCGTCCTATATTCTCGGTCATATCAAGCGGTATGCAGAGGATTATCTCGGTGAAACCGTTACGGACGCCGTGATTACGGTGCCGGCTTATTTTGACGACAGCCAGCGGCAGGCCACCAAGGATGCAGGAAAGATTGCGGGTTTAAACGTCCAGCGCATCATAAACGAACCCACTGCCGCATCCCTGGCCTACGGGCTGGATAAAAAATCCGATGAGAAGATTGTGGTTTTTGACCTGGGCGGCGGCACCTTTGACGTCTCCATCCTGGAAATCGGCGACGGGGTCTTTGAAGTCAAGGCCACCAACGGCGACACCCATCTGGGGGGTGATGATTTTGACCTGCGCCTGATTGATTATCTGGCCGATGAATTCCGCAAGGACAGCGGCATTGATATTCGAAACGACAAAATGGCCCTGCAGCGGTTAAAGGAAGCTGCGGAAAAAGCCAAAATGGAGCTTTCCACCTCCATGCAGACCGATGTGAATCTGCCCTTTATCACTGCGGATGCAAACGGACCCAAGCACATGAACGTCAAGCTGACCCGGGCCAAGCTTGAATCCCTGGTGGAAGACCTGCTTGACAGGCTGGAAGGCCCCTGCAAAACCGCCTTGAAAGACGCAGGGCTGACGGCTGACAAGATTGACGAAGTGATTCTGGTCGGCGGCATGACCCGTATGCCCGCAGTACAGGAGCGGGTAAAGAAATTTTTCGGAAAAGAGCCCAACAAGGGCGTCAATCCCGACGAAGTGGTGGCCATCGGCGCGGCCATTCAGGGCGCGGTGCTTTCCGGGGATGTCAAAGACGTGCTGTTGCTTGATGTGACCCCGCTTTCGCTGGGCATTGAAACCCTGGGCGGTGTGATGACCAAGTTAATTGAGAAAAACACCACGATTCCGACGCGAAAAAGCCAGGTGTTTTCCACGGCCGAGGACAACCAGAGTGCGGTTACCATTCACGTGCTCCAGGGCGAGCGGGAAATGGCCTCTGGCAACAAAACCCTGGGCCGGTTTGAGCTCAGCGACATTCCCCCGGCGCCCAGGGGCGTGCCCCAGATCGAGGTGACCTTTGACATTGACGCAAACGGCATCGTGCATGTGTCGGCCAAGGACAAGGCCACCGGCAAGGAGCAGTCCATACGGATTACGGCCTCTTCGGGCTTAACCCAGGAAGAAATCGATCAGTTGGTAAAGGATGCCGAAAGTCATGCTGAAGAGGACAAGAAGCGCCGTGAACTGGTCGAGGCCCGCAATAACGCCGACGCCCTGATTTATTCCACGGAAAAGTCGCTCAGGGAACTCGGTGACAAGGTGGATGCGGAAACCCGTCAGCGCGTCGAAGAGATCTCGGGCCGGCTGAGAAAGGCCATGGAAGGCGAAGACAAGGACGAGATCAACAAGATCGCAGAAGAGCTGCAGCAGGCCTCTCATAAGCTGGCTGAAACCATGTATCAGCAGGCTTCCCAGGCCGGCGGTGATCAGGCCGGCGGTGCCGGTGCACAAGAAGGCGGCCAGGGCCAGCAGCAGGGTCCAGCAGATGAGGACGTGGTGGACGCTGACTATGAAGAGGTCAATGAGGACAAGAAATAACGTGACGGGTTTTTAAAAAACAAAAACCCGCGCGATAATCATAATCACCCGGTCTTTGCCCGCTGCGGCAGGGACCGGGTTTTTTTGCGCCCGCCGCAGCGGGCCCGCCATATGCAGCGGACCATGAATCGGGTTGACTTTTGCATTGTTTCTGCTAATAAAACGGCTTGCAATATTGAAAAAAAAGCCGTTGCCGCAGCCTTTTTTACACCATTTACGGATTGTTGTCATACACATAAGAAAAATCTATGCAGCTCACCGAGATACTGGCCAGAAACGCCCGTTTGTACGGCGATGAAATCGCGTTGATCGAGCGGGAGCCTGAAAAAAAACGTCGTGTTGAAATGACCTGGAAGCAATTTTACCACCAGGCCAACGCCTTTTCCCGTGTGCTGCGGGACCGGTTCGGCATTGAGAAAGGCGATCGGGTGGTTCATCTGATGATGAATTGTATCGATTGGCTGCCGGTTTATTTCGGCATCCTGAGGGCTGGCGCCATTGCCGTTCCCCTCAATTTCCGGTTCGAGGCTGCAAATATTGCCGGATGCACGGCATTGAGCGGGGCAAAGGCAATGGTGTTGGGACCGGAATTCATCGAGCGGATTCGTGCGGTGAAATCACAGCTGGACCATCAGGTCTCCCACTATATTTATGCCGGCCCCCAGGAGCTGTGCCCGGAGTTTGCAACCCCTTATAGTGAGACGCTTCGGGGAGTGGATGTTTCCGAGCCCAGGATTTCCATAACTTCCTGCGACGGAGCGGGCATTTATTTCACTTCCGGCACCACGGGGGATCCCAAGGGGGTTTATCTGCTTCACCGTCAGCTGGAGTTTTCCTGCTACGTGGAAAACCGGCATCACAACCAGGCCCACAGGGACAACTTCCTCTGTATCCCCCCCTTGTACCATACAGGTGCCAAAATGCACTGGTTTGGCAATTTTATCGTGGGCGCCCGGGCTGTGATCTTAAAGGGCGTCAGTCCAAGGGCCATTCTGGAGGCGGTGTCTGAAGAGCACATCACCATTGTCTGGCTGCTTGTGCCATGGGCCCATGACATCCTTGCAGCCCTTGAAAACGGCGATTTGCAGCTATCCGATTACAAACTGGACCAGTGGCGCCTGATGCATATCGGCGCCCAGCCGGTGCCGCCGAGCCTGATTGAAAAATGGCAGCGGTTTTTTCCGGCCCAGGACTATGATACCAACTACGGACTCACCGAGGCCACGGGCCCGGGATGCGTGCACCTGGGCCTGGAGAAAACCCACAAGGTCGGGGCCATCGGCCGGGCCGGTTTTGACTGGGAATGCCGGGTGGTCGATGACCAGGGAAACCAGCTGGAATCTGGGCATGCCGGAGAATTGCTTGTCAAGGGTCCGGGCGTGATGGAGCGGTATTATGGCAACCGTGAAGCCACGCAAAATACATTGAAAGACGGGTGGCTGCACACCGGAGACATTGTCCGCCAGGACGCCGAAGGGTTTTTTTGGCTTGTGGACCGGAAAAAGGACGTGATCATAACGGGCGGGGAAAATATTTTTCCGGTGGAGATTGAAAATTTTCTCATGAGCCATGAAGCGGTTCTGGATGCAGGCGTTATCGGGGTGCCCGATCACCGGCTCGGGGAGGTGGCCGCCGCCGTGATTTCTGTCAAGCCGGGCAGGCAGGTCTCCGAAGAGGAGATCAGGGATTTCTGCGCTGCCTTGCCCCGCTACAAGCGGCCCCGCCAAATCTTTTTTGACAAGGTGCCCCGAAATCCCACCGGAAAGATTGAAAAACCCGCCCTTCGGAAAAAATATGCCAAATCCTTATAACGCTTTGGCATCACCGGATTCCTGGGCATCCTCACGGATCAGGGTCCGGGCGATCTGCAGGTCGTAGGCCCGGCGGGGATCAAAATTGTTTTTGGAAAACATGGAAGCCGCCTGGCAGACAGCCTCGTAATCCACCCACCCGTGCTGGTCCCACAACGATGGGTCATCTGCGTGCCACATCCGGAACTGTACGCTGTTTCCGTTTTGGCGGACATACATGCGAACCCGCTTGTTTTGGGGAAACG
>JAGTVF010000115.1 GCA_018224315.1 Desulfobacterales bacterium
AAAGTTAACCTTCCAAGCCCATCTGATTTTTTCCGGCTTCTTCTCCCAGACCTATATCAGGCTTTGTCAAACTTGGCAAGCATACCCGTTTTCCTTTCCGGCAACTACCGCTGTTGGCCAGGCCATGCTACATGTGTTACAGGATACGGTTTTTTTGACGGCCTGCATTTCACTAAACAGAAAATTCCGGCGGGTTGTTGAAACCCCCGGGATCAACCGGGGCTAGGAACGCAGCACGTGGTAGCAGACCACCGGCTCCAGCTTGTTTTTCACGTGCACCTGCCCCCGGCATTCAAACGCGAAATTTTCCGTGTTGGCCAGATAGGTCTGCTCGCCGATGATGATCTCACCGCCGGCAGCCATCTGCTCAAGCCTGGCCGCCACGTTGACGCAATCGCCTATTACGGTGTAATCCATCCGGTTGGCCGAGCCGATGTTGCCGATAATGGCCGTGCCCGTGTTAATGCCAATGCCGAGTTCAAAATATTCCAATCCGGCCGCCATTCGACGCCGCCGCATGGCGTCGGTGGCCGCCTGGATTTCAATAGCTGTTCGAATGGCGTTTGCCGGAGCATTGCCATCTGTGTCCACCAGACCGAATACGGCAATCAGCTGATCACCCACGAACTTGTCCAGCAGGCCGCTGTTTTTAAAAATAATATCGACCATGACGCTGAAATACTCGTTTAGCATGGCCACCACCTCTTCTGCGGCCATACGCTCGGCAATGGTGGTAAATGAACGAATATCGGCAAACAGCACAGTAACATTGCGCCGCTCGGTTTCCAGAAAAACCCCTTCCTTGAGGTTAATGAGCTTTTCCACAAGGTTGTTTCCCACATACCGGCTCAGGCGGTTTCGCAATTGCTCTTCACGCTTGCTGCGCTGATAAGACAGGGCCAGATCCCGGGCATAGACCATCAACTGGGTGGCCTGCTGCTGGTTTTTGCGATTTAATTCTTCAACCTGTTTTTGCAGCATATGAAAAGAACCGGCAATGTCGAATAACTCCCGGTCCGCACGCAGCTCTGTCAATTCCGCTTCTCCCCCCTGCCCGGCCCGGCCGGCAGCCTGCATTAGCTGCCGGATCTGGGATGCCAGCCGGCGCAGTAAGATATAGCCGGAAACCATGCTTGCCAAGGCCAGGGGCAAAGCCCAGCGAAGATCCTTGACTGGATCAGGGGATAGACGAAATAAGAGAAAAAGCAACAAAAGAAAGGGGAAAATGGCCATCAGCACAGCCGCCACCCGAATCCGGCCGACAGCGCTCAAGTAATTTTTCCGATTCCGCCGGTTCATTCAGGGCATTCGCTTTCTTCAGGCGCCATGCGCTGAAAATCAAATGCATGGTGAAAGCAAACAGCAATGCCCTGCAAACCGGCATCGGGTTTGGCGCCGCAAGCCTCCGGGCAGTTGATGCGCACCACGCTTGCCTGGTTTCGGATGCAGGCCGGCACGTCTTCTGCGGCATCGAGCATAATGGCCACGTCTATATCCTGGCCCACGTGGTAGCGGTCCGGAAAACTGGACAAAAACAGTGCACCGCTGCCCGATACATCCTGCAGGCGGGTATTTTCCGTAAAAGGGCGGTTTTGGAAATCTTTTCCGGAAATCCGTACCGGGAAGGTAATCTGGTAGCGATCAAAAGAGCGCTTATCAAAACTGCTGTCCGGTTCCGGCACGTGAGGGGACAACTGTTTTGGCAGGGTTCCGGGCAGAATCCGCCGGACAAATCCCCGTAAACGCGTTTTCAGGGAGTCAAGCAACGGATCGGCTTCCTTTTTCAAATCTCAGGACATCAGGTCTCAGGACATCAGGTGATGCACACCCGGCGGACCTCGCTCATGTCCGTAAATCCGGCAAACATCTTGGCAATGCCGTCCTGAACCAGCGTGGTCATACCCTCCTGGCTTGCCTGGTTGAAAAGCTCTTCAGCACTGGCCTGCCGCTTGATCATCCGCTTGATTTCCTTGGAGCCGTCCATGAGTTCATGGATGCCCATCCGGCCCTTATAACCGCTGCTGCACTGGTCACAGCCTTTGGGCCTGTAAATGGTCAGATCCTCGGACCAGGTAATGCCGGTTTGATCAAATGCATCCGCTCCGTAAATTTCAACAATTTCATCGAATTCCTCCCGGGTGGGATGATAAGCCTCCCGGCAGTTGGAACACAGGCGGCGCACCAGGCGCTGGGCCAGCACACAGATAAACGCATCGGAGAAATTCAGGGGATTTAACCCCATGTCCAGAAGCCGGGTCACGGTTTCCGGGGCACTGTTGGTATGCAGCGTGGAAAACACCAGGTGACCGGTCAGGGAGGCCTCGACACCAATGGAAGCGGTTTCGTAATCCCGCATTTCACCGACCATGATCACATCCGGGTCAGCCCGGAGAAAGGAACGCATGATACGGGCAAAATCCAGCCCGATCTTTTTGTGCACCTCCACCTGGCGCAATCCCTGCTGGGTAATTTCCACCGGGTCTTCAGCAGTCCAAATCTTTCGCTCGGGGGTATTGATGTGATGCAGTGCTGAATGCAGGGTTGTGGTTTTACCCGAACCTGTGGGCCCCACACACAGAATCAGCCCGTAGGGCTTGGAAATACCCCGCCGCATAACTTCAAGATTGCGCTCGGTCATGCCCATTTCGTCGATTTTCATGGCACCGGCTGAAGCCAGGATGCGCATTACGGCATCTTCCAGGCCCCCGGCTGTGGGCAGGGTGGCCACACGGAGTTCAAACTGCGGCACGCCCCGCCGCCGGAATTTAATTTTTCCATCCTGGGGCATACGCCGTTCAGCAATGTCGAGTCCGGCCATGATCTTGATACGGGATAACAAGGCATTGGCAAAGGTATTGGGCACTTCGAGAAAATCCTGGCACACCCCGTCTATGCGGAAACGGATCTTGGTACGCCGGGAGATGGGGGATGGTTCCACGTGAACATCCGAAGCGTTTTTCCGGAAAGCCGTAATCAGGGTCTGATCCACCAGCCGGACCACCTTGCCGGAGGCCTCGGTATAGGCTTCAAAGTCTTCTTCTTCATCGTCTTCGTCTTCGAATTCGATTTCCGGCAGATTTTCAAAGGCATCAGTAGTGGAAAGGCTTTCCTGTTCTGTCTTGACTGATTTTTTTCCAACAAAAAAATGATTAATGATGGCTTCAATATCTTCCTTGATGCCAACGGAGAAGACAAACTTGCTGGTGTTAAACAGCGCCTTGGCATGATCGAGCTTGCGCAGGTCTTTGGGATCATCGAGCAGAATTTCAATATGATCGATTTCCCATTTCAGGGGCACCCATAAGTCCTGGAGCAGAAAGGGCTTTTTGAGGTTGGCCAGAAGTTCGTAGGGCACCTCCATGTTTGAATGAAATTCCTTGAAGGGGCAGTGATAAAACGCGGATAAAGACTTTCCGATCTGCTCCTTGGGGACCTTGAATTGCTCCATGAGCACCTGTTCCACGCTCTTTTTAAGCTGCTTGGAGATGCCCAGTGCCTTTTGGAGCTGATCAGTGGTGACAACCTCATTTCGCAGCAGATAATCATAGCGGGATTCATACCGCTCGCCCGGTTCTGCGGAAGCCAGCTTTTCCTTGATTTTGGGGTAAACCGGATCGATGCCCTGAACGGATTGATAACACTCAGCAGCCAGTTCCTTATAATCGCGATGCTCAAATGCCAGGCCGAGTTCGTATTTCATATCTGCCCGGATTTTTTCTGAAAGCTGATTTTCCTCGCCGATGGCATCGACGCGCTCAATGACCTCGGTCGGCGGAAACAAAGCAAAAAAGCACTCCAGTAAATCTGCATAAAACTTGTCCACCGGATAATCGGCTGAAAAAAGCTTTTGATATTCTTTTACCGCTTCCTTGTACAGTCCAAGTTCCTTGAAGGCCGTGGCGCTGTCATAGACCTCAGGGGCGCTTTCCCCGAGGGAAAGCCCTGACTTGATGTGAGAGACGTCTTCGGTGGACAACTCCTTGGCCACCTCCTGATCCAGATCCTCGGCCTCCTGGCTCAGGGAATCGATTTTGCTTTGGATTTCCGCTCTTGTCGCTTCGGTTAAATCGGTGAAAGATTCAAGCATATTCCGGTATACGGAGATAGCTTCTTCGTATAACCCGTGGGCCTCGTATGCTTCTGCCACCTTTTGCCGGGAGTCGAAACCGGGTTGTTTTTCCACGGTCTCCATATTTCCATCCTTTTTGATTTACAAAATAGCACAGGCTGCCGGATCCAAATGGAGCCGCATTCCATCAAAAACGAATTGATCAGCCCTTGCGTCTTTTAAATATCTGACCGAACCTTCGTCCCGGTTTGATCCGTTCCAGAGAGGGAAGAAGGATCTCACAGTTGAGCCTTACCATTGAAACCGGAGCCAGGTCATCGAGCACCACCACCACATACCCCGGCCTGGCCTTTCGGACATACAGACGTTTGCTGTCAAATACGAATTCTGCCTCACCGATCTCGGATAATTCACCGGCAAAAGACGACCAGTCAAACCTGCCAAGACGCGACTGTTCATCACCGTATCCGGAAGAAAACGCACTGGTCACCACCTGCCCGTTTCCGGCAATGACGATCACGCCGTGAACACCTTCGATGGTGATAATATCCTTGAAAATATCTTTCATTGCCCTTCCCGTTCACCTGATCAGGCATTTGCGTCCCGGCGGAACCGGCTTTTTTTCAAATTTTTGAAAAACCCTTAGAGCAGCAGATCAATAATCCGGTCCCGGGAAACATCATGGCTCATCCGTATCACACTCACCTGGCTGCCGGGCACAATCACCCGCTGGCCCGTGGATTTCTGATTCACATAAACGGCATTGAGCTCTCCGCTGCCGCATAGCTTTCCGATCCGCGCGGCTTCCTGCAGAAGACCGGAATAACGCTGATCTTCATATATATCCTCCACTCCGGGAACCTGTCCGAATATGGATTCCAATTTGCCTTGGGACGACCCCGGAGCTGAAGCCCCGGGGGATGAGGGCACTTTTCTGTCTGCTGCTGCTGATCCGGAGCGGGAATGGTCTGTTTCTGACGGTGCAACTTGTTCTTCAGACTGGGTGAAAATGGGGCTGTCGAGCAGAATCTGGTCGTTTGGCGAATTCTCATGGGGCGAAAAATCCGGCCGGTTTTCATCCTTTTGGCGCATGGCGTTTAGCAGCATCGACTGAAGGCCTCCGTTGATGAGCTTTTCGGTCACCTGACAAAAATTTTCAATTGTCAGCGACACTCCGGACCAGGAAAGAATTTCATAGGCCGCCTCATGACCCTGCTGACCGCCCAGCCGGGCATTGATCAACTCCCCGTCCCTGAAAAACAACACGCCCAGCTGCTTGCCGGTCTTGCGGGCCACACGAAGGGTGCAGGTCTGGCTTTCCATTTCAATGAGCTGCAGAAATGTTTCCAGGGAAACATTATGCAGGCTGCCGCCTTCCGCCTGGGTTCTGAGTATCCGGTTGATGCGCTCAATCAGGTCTTCCGTGCTCAAAGGCTTGACCATGTAATCGCTGGCCCCGCTTTTAAAAACCACCTCCCGGGTCTTGGGACGATCATAGGCGGTGACAATCATCACCGGAATATCCGGATAATCCCGGCTGATCCGGTTGACCAGCTCAAAACCATCGATTCCCGGCATCCGCAAATCACTGATCACAGCGCTGACGTGGTCGGCGGCCAGCATATTCAGCGCCTCCTGGCCGCTTTCAGTGGTTGCCACTGCAAAAGGCGGGGCGTTTTGCTTCAGCTCCTGCTCCATGAGCTGGAGCCAAACCGCATCATCATCGACTATGAGCACTTTTGGTGTCATGATCACCTGTTATATGGATTCCGGCGGCTTTTTCCGGTGCCTGCCATTGAAAACCGGCGTTTCGCTACAATCTTATATCAAATGCAACAATTTCATCAGCAAATTCCCTGCGCCAGACTTCAAGATTTTTTTGCAGCCGGACCAGCAAACCGTGGGTTTCGGCGATCTCGGCGACACATTCCGCGACTGCGGCTACCAGGTTTCCAGAATCGGCGCTTCCGGTAAACCGCACCTTGCCCTCGGAATACCTGAATTCCGCGGCAAACGGATCCAGGAATTCATATTTGTCCACCTTTTCCACAAACTTGCGGTTCAGCAGGGTTTCAAAATCGCCTTTGATTTTCCGGTTAGACCGCACCACGGATTCCAGGGCGTATAATAAACCTCCCAGCATCTCCATGACCCGGGCTGAACCGATCTTTGTCTCCCGGGAATCGGAATCGGCTTTGCTGCTATCCCTGGCCCGTTCCGGAGGGGTTATTTTGGGGGCCTCGGGCTCATCGAGCATCACCCGGCTGACGTTAAAATTGCCGCCATATTCCTTGGACCGTTGAATCAGATCCTGCCGGTACTGCTTGGAACGGTCCAGGCTGCCGGCACCGTCAGCCGAAGAGCCCCCGATGACTTCCCCCTTGTATATAAACAGCAGGCCGCCCTGTGCGTTTTTGACCTCCACGTCAATATAGCCGGTAAACTTCTCTGCCTCCAGTTTTCGAATCAATCCCTCAAGATCGGTAAACTCGGAGGTCAAATCCGCATACACCACCTTTGACTTCGGCA
>JAGTVF010000116.1 GCA_018224315.1 Desulfobacterales bacterium
CAAACCCCACGTTTCGGTCCTCACCGCCACCATCCGCGCCCTGAAGATGCACGGCGGGGGACCCAAGGTGGTTCCCGGCAAGGAAATGCCCAAGGAATACAAAGAAGAAAACACCCAGCTGGTGGAAAATGGCGTGGAAAACATGGTCCACATGATCAACGTGATCCGCAAGGCCGGCATCAACCCGGTGGTCTGTGTCAACCGCTTCTACACTGACACAGACGACGAAGTCGCCATTGTCAAGAAGGCCGCCGAGGCCGCCGGCGCCCGCTGCGCCGAATCCAAGCACTGGGAAAAAGGCGGCGAAGGCGCCCTGGAATTTGCCGATGCCGTGGTTGACGCCTGCGAGGAAGGAAACAACTTTGACTTCCTCTATCCCCTGGAAATGAAACTGCGCGACCGCGTGGATGTCATCGCCCGGGAAGTCTACGGTGCTGACGGTGTGGACTGGCAGCCCGAAGCCGAGCAGAAGGCCAAAATGCTCGAAGAAGATCCCAAGTATGCGGATTACACCACAATGATGGTCAAAACGCACCTGTCGCTGACCCATGAACCCACGAGGAAGGGTGTTCCCAAGGGATGGCGGCTGCCCATCCGCGACGTGCTGATCTACTCCGGTGCCAAGTTTCTCTGCCCGTGTGCCGGCACCATCAGCCTGATGCCCGGAACCGGCTCCAACCCGGCCTTCCGCCGCATTGACGTGGATACCGACACCGGCAAGGTCACCGGACTGTTCTAGCCGATCCGCAAAAAACCGCCTGACACAACAAAAGCCCCGGGGCACGCGCCCCGGGGCTTTTTGATTTGGGATCGGAATGAAAAATCAATGCAGGACCAGACGCAGCAGACTCAAATCAGCCCGGCAGACTCAGACCAGATATCAGACCAGATAAACGAGCATCTTCTGGGCGATGCGGGCCGCGGTGAACTCCGAGACCTGGGTGTTGGGAATTTTGGCAAGTTCGGTGATGTCTGCAGCCACCACCTTTTTGCCCGAGGCGCCCAGCCGGCGCAGCAGCTCCGCCATCTGGCGGTAGCTCAGCCCGCCGGGCTCCGGGGTCCCGGTGCCGGGGATCACGGACGGATCCAGGCCGTCGAGATCCACGGTGAGATAAACCTTGTCCGGAAGCGCTGAAATGGCCCGGTCCATCCACGAATGATCCTGCTCGTGAATTTCATGGGCAAAAAACGGGGTCAAATCTTTATTTTTGACATATCCGGCCTCTTCTGCGGAAAAAGACCGGATCCCGGCCTGGACAAAGGGCAGGTGCAGATCGTCTGCCACCCGGCGCATGACGCAGGCATGGTTGAATCGGCTGCCGTTGTAGGAATCGCGCAGATCCAGATGGGCGTCAATCTGCAAAACGCCCACATCCGGATATTTTTCAGCCGCGGCTTTTGCCGTGGCAATGGTAATGGCATGATCGCCGCCCAAAAACAGGGTAAACTTTCCGGTCTCCAGGCATTGGGCGGCAGCCGCGCGGATTTCCTCCATGGCAGACCCGGGCCGGGGTGTGGGCATAATCGCGGGCAGGGTGTGAATGCCCACCTGACCCCAGTGCAAAAGGGTTTGCTCATCCACGTCCTCAAGTTCGGCCGATGCAGTGAGCAGATGAAACGGCCCTTCCCGGCTGCCGATGCCATAGGCCGGGGCCACCTCATAGCAGACCGGCAACACCAGCACAGCGGCCGCATTCATGTCACAAACCTGCATTTCCGGGCCCCCAAAGGGGACAAACAAACCAGAGGTCATGATTATTTCACGAATATGGCGGCTGCCAGCACAGTGGTCCAGAGGCTGCCCTCGGCGCCCAGGGCGGCCTGGCTGACATGCCGGGAATGAATGATTTTGCCCGACATTTTGTAGATATCCCGGCGCTCATCATAGTCCTTTTCCGGGTCAAACTCGATGCCCAGGGTGGTGGCCAGCATGGAGGCGGCCATGTCTTCGGCAAATTCGCCGGCTTCCACCTCGGTCTGGCCGAAACCGTGATGCTCGGAAAGATAGCCGTAGCGCTCATTTCCCTCGGGCAGGGCAAGGCCGACGCTTGCCACCAGCCGGCGGCCGGGCTCCCGGCTCTGTTCCCGGGCCATGACACAATGGGTGATTTCGCCGGGCTCGAGCTTGGCCAGGCCTTTTTCCTTTTCCAGGATCTTGCAGCCGGGCGGGAAGATAGAAGACACCTGGACCAGGTTCAAATGAGCGATTCCGGCCTCCCTTAAGGCATTTTCAAAAGAGGCCAGGTGCGCTTTATCAATACCGACCCCCTTGGTAAAAAACACATATCGTGGTACATACATGATCAGATTCTCCTGCTTGCAATCGCAGTGTTGGGTTTTAAGTGATTAAGTGTTAAGTGTTAAGTCAAATCAAGAAGTTATTTCTTTATTGATTGGCGCTTATATTAATTTCAAAACTTTTGACAACAGTACTTTTTCCTATGTGATCCCGTAAAAAGTCGATTTTCAGATGGCATCGTAAAAAGTTAATCAAAAATAAGTGATTATATCAAAGACTCCTGCAAAAATGAACCTTAAAATTTCAACCCAACGCCACTGCATTGAAACCGAGGTCAAGCATCAATACAACAGCGCGGTTTCAAAATATTTCAAGGCATCGGATGAAAAGGGAAAAAAAGACCTTGAAAACCGCATTGACCTTTTGCATCATGCCATTGAAACACTTGATTTCAGGTTTCTGCGCAGCCGTTATCCGGACCTGCGCGGAGATTCTTTAGCAGAAATCGGTCTGTTCCGCGATGGTGCGGGCGCCATTGGCATAACCATCAATGGAGAGAAAATTGAGACGACAAACCCGAATTGACATACGCCGGTACTCGGCCGGACAGGGACCGGGGCGCGGCCCTTATGACAGCACACTGGTCCCGGTGGTGCTGGCCAAGTGGCTGATCACAACAGCAGCCGTGTTTGCGGCCGCCTACATGATCGAAAATATTGAAGTGAGCGGATTTTTGTCCGCACTTGTTGCAGCCGCGGCCATCGGCCTGCTCAACCTGTTTTTTCGCCCGGTGCTGCTGATTTTAACCCTGCCCATCAATGTCATGAGCCTCGGCCTGTTTACCTTTATCATCAACGCGCTGATGCTAAAGATCGCATCGGTTCTCACCCCGGGTTTTCTGGTGGTTGGATTCTGGAGCACGGTTTTTGGCTCCATTATCATCAGCCTGGTGAGCTGGATCTTAAATACCCTTCTGGCCGATATCCAGCGCCCCGGTCCGGGTTCAGGACCGGGTTCAGGTCCTGGAAGGGGGCGGGGGTCAGGTCCGGGGACCGGATCCGGGCCGGGATCAGACGATCATATTGACCTGGAAAAAAGAGGAGACAGATGGGAGTAAAACCGGCTGATGTGCTGCGCGAGCAGCTCAGGCGCATCGACGGCAGGGGATATAAGGCCTACAAGGACATCGCGGGCAGCTATGATTTCAAGAAATTTGCCCTATACATCGATCACGTGCAGGGAGATCCGTATGCCGCCCCGTCGCGTCTGCGGGCGCGTGTCCGGCGCACGGATTCCGGGTTTGCCAAAGACACCACCGCAAACAAAAGCCGCACCATCGCCCTGGGCGATTTTTTAACCCGGCGGTTTTCACAGCAGAGCCGGCGGCTGTCAAAGGGAAGC
>JAGTVF010000117.1 GCA_018224315.1 Desulfobacterales bacterium
CTTTCCGGGGCGCTTTCTATCTGCAAAACTGAATATGGCCTTGATGAAATCTACAAAACCCGTTTCGAACGGATCATGGGCGAACTGCAGTCCGGCGGCGATGCCCGTAGACTGATCACAGTCCTGTTTATCTTCCGGTATCTGGAACGTATAGGCGATTCCATGCTAAATGTTGGAGAGGCCCTGATTTTCAATATTCTGGGAGAACGGATCAAAATCGAACAATTCGAAGCCCTCCAAACCACCCTTTCCAAATCCGGTATTAAGGAATCGGTGGGTGAGATTGACTTCCAGTATATATGGGGGACGCGCTCGGGCTGCCGCATCGGCCGGGTGAGTCAAAACAACTCTGCATCAATGGCCGATGCCCAGGGAAGCATCTTCAAGGAAGGCACAAAAACAAAAATTGTCCGGGAAAAAGAAAGTCTTGAAAGGTGGAACCAGGCCTTTCCGGGGGTGACGGCCCGGATCTACGGCTATAATGAAGAAAACGACAGCGCTTCGATGCTTGTGGAGTTTCTGCCCGGCTGCACCCTGGATGAATGCATCCTGTCCACAGATGAGGAAGTTTTGCAAAATGCACTTTTTCTGTTTCATCAAACCATTCTGGAGGTCTGGGAGACAAGCCGGACAGATTGTGCGGTTCAAACCGACTATATGGATCAGATCAGCAGCCGGTGGGAATCCATTTTGCGCCTGCATCCGGATTTCCACAGAAAGTCCTGCAGGATTAACAACAAAACCATCGACTCCACACAAGCGCTTCTCGACGGGTGCCGGCATGTTGAAACAGAAGTGATGGCGCCTTTTACCGTTCTTATCCACGGCGATCTGAACGCCAACAATGTGGTCTACGATCACCAGCGCCAGCGGGTTTATTTTATAGATCTCAACCGGTCCCGGGATTTCGACTATATCCAGGACGTGTCCGTGTTTCTGGTCTCCAACTTTCGTCTGCCCGTATTTGAGACCAATTTCAGGAAGCGGATTTACGGGATCATGGAAGGATTTCTTCGACATGCCGCAGGTTTTGCCGCAAAATACAACGATCACACATTTGATGTCCGCATGGCCCTGGCCCTGGCCCGGTCCTTTTATACATCCACCCGTTTTGAGACCAATTATTCATTTGCCAGGGAAATGTTTCTGCGGGCACATCTTTTAATGGAAAAAGTCCTTCAACATCCGCCGCGGCCCTGGGAAGAATTCCAGCTCCCTGTCCATGTGCTGGACTTGTAATTTCCAAAATCCAAAGGATGAGAACAAATGACAAAAATTGCGGTGGTGGGAACCAAAAACGGGTGGTCCTCTGAAAAACTCGCGGATACGGTTTCAGAAATCACGGGCAGCCGAATCCTTATCGAAATGAACCAGGCCTGCCTGGATCTGGAACAACAGCGGGTTTGGGCAAAAGATGCGGATCTGATGGCCATGGACGGCATCATGATTAAAAAAGTGGGCAGCCGGTACTCCCCAGACCTTCTGGACCGGCTGGAAATACTGCGCTATATTCACAATGCCGGTGTTCCGGTCTTTTCCTCCCCCGAGCGGCTCATTCGGGTGGTCGACCGGCTCAGCTGCACGGTGACCATGAAAACCGCCGGAATTCCCATGCCGCCAACCACCATCACCGAAGATATCGAAGCAGCAATAAAGGCTGTAAATGCCTATGGCCTTGCCATTGTCAAACCCCTTTACACCTCCAAGGCCCGGGGTATGCTCCTTCTGGAAAGCGGACCGGATACGGCATCAGCACTTGAAGCCTATCAAAAAGACCATAGCGTTTTCTACATCCAGAAAAAAATTCACATAAAGGAACACGACCTGGGCATTGCCTTTTTGGGGGGACAATATCTGACCACCTATGCCAGAAAAAAAAACAATGATGCCTGGAATACAACCACCCGCTCAGGGGGTACATATGCGGCCGTGGATCCGTCCGATGGTGTCATCGCCCTGGCAGAAAAGGCCCAGGCGCTGTTCGGCCTGGATTTCACCTGCGTTGACATTGCGCTGACAGAAAAAGGGCCCCTGGTGTTTGAAGTGTCTGCATTCGGAGGATTCCGGGGCATTCAGGAAACCCGGGACATTGACCCGGCAAGACTTTATGCAGAATATGTTATAGACAGGATTGATCATGCACATTGATGAGCCGACACCTGAAGCCATTGCCGGAAAAATAAGCCGGCGCCTGCCGACCCCGTACCGAATTCAAATCGGCATGGATGACTGCGTGATTGCCATTTCCGCAAACGAGCAAAGGATTACCGGGTATCTCAAAAAATATTTAAGTCCGTTTCTTGTTAAAGACAAAGCCGCCGCCAACATCCATATCACTGTTCATCAGTGCCCTGCCCCGGAAATCAGCCACAGCCTGACAAAACACATGCCCGGCTCCGGCAAAGCCAGAATCAAAGAAGCCTTTGCCGAAATGGCCAACGGCAGGATTGTCAAAAAGCTGCAGACCGGCGTGGTATTTGTATTCGGCGGCGGCGTTCACCTGGCCGCAGGTCCGTGCATGGAAAATATCAATCAGGTCATCAACTTCATCAACAATCGGTTTATTGAATTCAAACTTGACCAGGGCGGCCTGCTTGCCCATGCTGCAGGCGTTTGCCTTCAGAATACAGGCCTTGCACTGGCGGGTTTTTCCGGGACCGGAAAATCAAGCCTGGCGCTCAAGATGGTCAGCCGGGGGGCGGATTTTACCAGCAATGACAGGCTGATCCTGATGAAAACCAAAAACGGCTCCCATATGATAGGGGTGGCCAAACATCCCCGTGTCAACCCCGGCACTCTTTTGAACAACGCCGATCTTGCCGGAATTCTGCCGGCGGCCGAAACAGCGCGCTACGGCCGCATGGATACGCAGGATTTGTGGGCCGTGGATTCAAAATATGATGTGCGGATACAAGATGTTTTTGTGAAAAGCCGTTTTGTATTAAAAGCACCTTTAAACGCCCTGGTGATATTAAACTGGAAACTTTCCAACGCTCCAACCGATATCCGGGC
>JAGTVF010000118.1 GCA_018224315.1 Desulfobacterales bacterium
AGCTTTTTCTTGTCCCAGCGCCCGGCTTTCAAAGATGCGGTGCCCTGGGGAATGTTGCGGGTTAATGCCATCATCAGGGAAATGGCGTGCTCGGCTGTGGTCACCACGTTTCCCCCGGGGGTGTTCATGACAATGATGCCCCGGCGCGTGGCCTCATCCACATCAATATTGTCAACACCAATGCCGGCTCGCCCGATGGCCCGTAGATTTTCTGCGGCATCCAGCAGTTCCTTTGTGACCTTGGTGGCGCTGCGCACGGCAAGGCCGTGGTATTGGCCGATAATTTCCTTTAACTCCTCCGGGGAAAGATCGGTCTTCACATCCACTTCAATGTCCTCTTCCTTTTCAAAAAGCTCGATCCCGGCATCTCCAAGCTTGTCGCTGACCAGTACCTTGTAAGTCATATAGTTCCTCCCTTTAATTTTTTTTTTACAATACCAGCTTTTCTTCCCTGTAGGCCATCAGGTAATTTCCGCAGAATTCATCCCGGCCCGCCAGGGTTTCGGCGGCATACACATTGGCCATCATGCGCTTGTCCAGGGGATTGATAATGGCGCTGTCAAGCCCCTTGCAGATGGCCATGACCATAAACGCCTGGTTGAGCAGTTTGCGCTCGGGCAGTCCGTAGGAAATATTGGAAAGCCCGCAGATGGTATGCACGCC
The DNA here is from genome assembly GCA_018224315.1 of Desulfobacterales bacterium. Classification (GTDB taxonomy): domain Bacteria; phylum Desulfobacterota; class Desulfobacteria; order Desulfobacterales; family Desulfosalsimonadaceae; genus Desulfosalsimonas. The sequence goes on from JAGTVF010000118.1 coordinate 664, forward strand.
GGGAAATTCCGTCATGATCGCATCCACGGCGTTCATGAATTCCATGCCATAAGAATCATTGGTGGAAATGGGCTGTACCAGGGGATCCACATAGATATTTTCCACCGGCACATTGTTTTTTACCAGGCTGTTGATCAGGTCACTGGCAATGGATAACCGGTCGTCCTTGCTCTCGGGCATGCCCGAATCGCTCATGCACAGGGCAATGACCTTGATATCCGACCCGGCCACCACCGGCAGAAGCGCATCCCAGCGTTCCTTTTCCAGAGAAATGGAATTAAGCATGGGCGTGCCCTTGTGCAGCTCCATGGCAGCTTCCACCACCTTGGGATCCGGGCTGTCAATGCAGCAGGGAATTTCCACTGCGGACTGCACGGTGGAGACCAGCCATTTCATATACTGGTCTTCTTTCCCCACATAAGTGCCGGCGTTGACATCGATATAGTCTGCCCCGCACTCTGCCTGGTCTCTGGCGATTTTCTTGATTGCTTCCGCGTCTTCGGCATCAATGGCTTCCTTGATGGCCTTGCGACTGGAATTGATCAGTTCTCCCACAATTAGCATTGTCAACCTCCTTAAAAATTTATAGTGAATTGAAATTGTTTTACTCAGATTGCGTCATAAAAGGCTTTTGCCCGGCTTTTTCCCCTGGGCCCAGGCACACAAAATCCTCCGTATCATAGGGGCCGAAAAGCAATTTTTCAAAATAGGCTGTTGAGCCGGAAACCTCCTCATAAACTTTGTCCAGAAACGCTGCATTGGCCTTTGCCCTTTGGCGCACCTTTTCCATGTCGCCGGCGCCGGTGTCAATGAGCACGATATGGGTATAATGCTTGAGCTCTTCATTGATGCCCCAGACCGCCATTTCCTGCCCCATTTTGGGGCCGTACTCGTGTTCGACCATGCCAAGGGGATCCTTTTCCTCGGCCACCCAGCCCGGGGTGAGATAATAGGTGCCGGCCCGCTTTCGGAAGGCTTCAAAATAGGCCTGCCTGGAGCCAAGCAGCAGGGCGATGCAGTCATGGACCCTGGGAATATAAATATGCTGGTTTCTGGCCGTGACCCCGACAATGCCGTTGGAGCAAAGCCCGTAGCCAAGGACAATGCTTTGGGCGGTATCTGCGTGCGCATCAATCTGCTCCTGGATCAGGCCGGGCATTTTTCCCGGGGTCAGGTGAAGATTCTGATCCATATAGCAGATTTCAATATCGTGTGCATCCTTGCGGTGCTGCCGCAGGGCATCGAGTTCATGCGCCATCACCCGGCAGGCAATAATCAGGCGCGGGCCCGAAGGCCCGGGGGTATAGTGCTGTTGATCGGCATTCCAATCCGGCATCAGATATTTTTATTCCTTGGTTTCGGGAAATTCCATGCTTTCGACGTAAAGTTCCATAAAATCGGGCCGGGTCTCAATGGAGACATGCCGCACAGACTGCATTTTTTCCTCCAGATACTGCCGGTAGCCCGCATTGCGCAGCATGCGCGCACATCCGATGCGGCATGTATTGCCCGCAAAATAAACTTTATCCGCAGTCCCAGGAGGCAGCATTCCAATGGCTTCCAGGTTTGGGGCCCGGAGGGAATAGCCAAAGCCGCCGGCCAGGACAATGCGCTCCAGGCTGCCGGCTTCCATGCCCGACTCCTGCAGCAATATCTCCATGGCCGCCCGGATGGCGCTTTTGGCCAGTTGCACCTGCCGAACATCCTCCTGGGTGAAATAGACTTTGCCGCCCAGGTGAAATGCCGGGCTCTTATTGATTTCAATGAGGCGTGAAGCAATAGTTCCGGCAAGGCCCTTGGTATCATCCGGCCGCCGCATGCGGCCGCTTGCGTCAATGACGCCGAGTTTGAGCAAAGCCGCAGTGATATCGATAATCCCGCTTCCGCAGATCCCCTGCGGGGGGGCGTCACCTATGGTATGCACGTCCAGACGGGCATGGCCATCGGTTTCCACCCCTTCAACCGCACCGATGCGCGCCCGCATGCCTGCGGAAATGCCCATGCCTTCAAAAGCCGGCCCGGCAGCGGTGGATGTCATCAGGTACTCACTGTTTGCGCTGAGCCCCATCTCCCCGTTGGTGCCCACATCCACAAAAAACATGGCCTCGCCGGGTTCGAAAAACCGCCTGGAAACCAGGAGCCCGGCGCTGATATCCGCGCCCACATAGGCATGAACAATGGGCGGCACATAAACCCGGGCCGCCGGGTTGATCTCAAGGCCGAATTGCCGGGCCGGATACGACCGGCCGCCCTGCAGGGCCACGGTAAACGGCACCTGCCCCAGGGGCTCGGGATCAATAGATGCGGCAAGCTGCAGCATGGTGGTATTGCCGCCCAAAACCACATCCAGCACCTCCATTGCATCCGCACCCGAGTCCTGGCAGGCCTGCTCGATTAAATGATTGAGCCCTTCGCGCACGCATTGGCTCAGTTCCGCCAGCCCCTCCGGGGTCGATCCCTTCTGAATCCGGCTGATCACGTCATGGCCGTAACGAATCTGCGGGTTGAGACTGGAAGTGGTGGCCAGTTCCCGTCCTGTTGGCAGCTCGATAAGCGTGACCACCAGGGTGGTGGTGCCCAGATCAATGGCCAGTCCCTTGGCAACGGTTTTTTCCGGCCAGTTCTTTAACTCCTCCGAGCCCTGTCCGGCATAATGCAGCCGGCAGATCCCGTTGGACATCTTCACCACGGCCGCAGGCGTATTTTTCACCAGTGATTCTGTATCCGACAGATACTTGCGGCCGGCGCCGGCATCGCCGGTATTCCTTTCAGAAAAGGTGGGGTCCCGGTCGCCTTCCAGGATCCGGTGCTCATCTTTTTTATACTCACCGATTACCCGGACCACCATATCCGCGGCCGGCACCAGCTGACAGGCCAGCCGGATTCCCTGTTGGGCCTGCTCAGGGGTGATTTCCTTGTGCGGGGTTTCGGCCACATGATCAGGCGATTCCACGCAGACAAGGCACTTGCCGCAAAGGCCCTTGCCGTTGCAGGGGGATTCCAGTTCAACTCCGGCCCTGTATAAGGCATCGCGCAGGGTTTCACCCTTTCGGGTCCGCACCGACAGATTCATCGGCAGAATTTGAATTTCCGGCATAATCGCTAAATCCGGGTCAGAGAAATGGTTTCCGGGATTTCCTCGGCAAGAAATTTCAAATCCTTGCGCAATGACTCCCCGTCGACTTCCCGGGGAACAGCCACGCTGGTGCGCATGGTAAACATGGGCTTTCCGTTCTTACCGGTTTCCACCCGGGTTTCCAGCTCCATGATGTTGATGTTCCGGGATGCCAGCAACTGGGAGGTCCGGTAGACAATCCCCATGCGGTCAATGCCCTTGACACGGATTTCATAATTGGCCTCGGTGGCAAATTCGCTCTTGCGCCCGCCTTCCACCTCAAAGAGGATCACATTGAGGTCCGGCTCCCTGTCAAGTCTTTCACAGGCCTCGGAAAGCGTTTTTTGCGCCTTTTCATCCCCGGCTGTGACCAGCACCATCAGGGCGAAATGATTGCCCAACAGGTTCATGCGGGAGTCTTCAAAATTGCATCCGCTTTCATATACGGCCCGGGAAACCTTGGCCACAATGCCGGGGACGTTTTTGCCCACTGCGGAAATGATGTATTCCTGGTTCATAATTCTTCCCTTTGCTCCACTCTTTATAACAGACTTGGCCGGCACAGGCTTTTTAAACTGCTGCCGGTGATTGAAAATGATTTGTGATGCACGCCGGGATTAAAATACA
>JAGTVF010000119.1 GCA_018224315.1 Desulfobacterales bacterium
GACATTGAAAAGCAGGAACAAGCGCGAAGATCTGTTGAAAAAGGATTGCGGGACCTGGACAAACGCCAGGGATACCGTGGTCCTGTTCGTCATATTTCCAGAAAAGAGATTGAAGCCTTCAGCCAAAAGCTCCAGGAGGATTTAGCGGATCAGGCGCTTCACAAGGGCCTGATTGTGCAGGGCGTTGTGGTGGACGTGGATGATAAAAAAAACAAGACCTCGGTCCGGATCGGAAAAAATGTCGGAATGATTCCGCTGGAAAACATGCGATGGGCAAGAAAGCCCGATCCGGAAGTGGCCCCGGGGGTGATTCGGGTGCAGAGACCCGGCCAGGTTCTGAAGGTGGGCGATGTGATCCGCGCCCGGCTCAAATCCTGGGATAAAAAAAATCAGCAGTGGAACCTGTCCCTGGAACAGACGCCCAGGGCACAGGCAGCCCTTATTTGCATGGAATCCGACAATGCGCATGTCAGGGCCATGGTCGGCGGCCGCAAATTTTCCGAAAGCCAGTTTAACCGGGCTACCCAGTCCCGGCGGCAGCCGGGTTCGGCTTTCAAACCCGTTGTCTATGCCGCAGCCCTGGACAAGGGCTATACACCGGCCACGGTGATTGCCGATACATCCATTGTCTTTACCGATGAAGAAAGGGATTTTACATGGAAGCCGGACAACTATGACAATACCTTTCATGGTTTCACTCTGCTGCGCGATGGCCTGATCCATTCCAGAAACGTGGTTACCGTAAAAATCATGCAGGATATCGGCGTGGATTACGTGATCGATTATGCCCGAAAACTCGGAATCGAATCCCAACTGGACCGCAATCTTTCAACGGCTTTGGGATCATCGGGTGTATCGCTTCTGGAACTGGTGCGCGCCTACGGGGTGTTTGCCAGCCAGGGAACCCGGCAGAAGCCGGTTTTTATCCGTCGGATCGAGGACAGAAACGGCAATGTGATCTATGAAGCCCCGGAAGAAAAAGAATCTGTGATTGATAAAAGCACGGCCTATATCATTACCCATTTGCTTGAAAAAGTGGTCACCGAAGGCACCGGATGGCGGATCAAGGCGTTGAAACGGCCGGTGGCCGGAAAGACCGGCACCACCAACAATCTTTATGACGCCTGGTTCATGGGATATACACCCAGATTTGTCACAGGCGTATGGGTGGGTCACGACCAGGAAAAATCCCTTGGGAAAAATGAAACCGGCTCCAGGGCCGCCAGCCCCATCTGGCTTGATTACATGCAGCAAATCCTGGAAGGCAGGCCTGAGCGGGTATTTCCGGTTCCGGACAATGTTGTTTTTGCCAAAATCGACGCAAAAACCGGCCTGCTGCCCAACGAGGATCCAGATAAGGTGATTGAAATGTGCTTCAAGGAAGGCACAGTGCCCGAGCGCCGCACCAAGACCAAGGATGAAATCGCGGATACGGATGATTTTTTCAAAAAGGGCATTCAATAATCAATAAAACGGACCCTGGCCGCGTTTACGTTTTTTTCTCCGCTTTTTTTTGTGCCAGCTGCTGGTAAAATTCGATTACATCGGTGTTAAAGCGACCGGGCTGGTCCATGTAGGCCGCGTGCTGGGCTTTTTCATATATTTGGGGGGTTATGCCCAAAAGCCGGCCCAGCCGCTTGATTTCATCGCGATACACAACGTTGTCATTTTCCCCGTAAATCAGACGGACCCGGGCGGTAATCTGAGGGTAGAGAGCTGCCAGTTCCGCCTGGAGACTCATGACCGGCGCCACAAGCATCAGTCCCCCGGCCGGCCGGGCCACGCAGTGTTTTAGCGCAATATAGCCGCCCAGACTGGCACCGATCACCAGGGAATCATAGGAAGCAATACTGGCAACAATGGCCGTGTTTTGCTCCGGACTGCCGGATCGAGGGGTGCATTCACTTCTGTGCCCGTAGGGCATGTCAACGGCGCTGAAGGCAATGTTTTTCTGTTCCAGCAGACGCAGCAGGCCGATGTCATTCCACACGTCGCTGGTATACATGTAACCGTGGAGCAGCACAATGCCGGGGCCCCTGCCGCTGCCGGAAATGATGCGGCATTCAAAACCGTTCATTTTGACTGTTTCTTCTTTCATTTTCCTGTCTTTATCCCTTTGCCCGGGTCTTGCCGTTGCCCCGGTATACAGCGCAAACCGAAGCGATGAACACGCTCATTTATATACCGGATTTCTCAAAATTCAATAAAAATCACACCATGCTTCCAACCGGCCCGACAACCGGGCCGGAGATTGTATAATCATTGCAAACAGGGGCGTTTCATGCCAAAACAATAAAAATCATTCCCATATCCGAATTAAGGGAGGCTTTTTTGGATGGCCCGGAAACCCGGACTCTCAAAAATTTATTTTGACCAGCGGGATTATCACCTCCTGCATATTGTCAACGGGATTGTCTCGGGCCAGCGGTCGCGTTTTGAGATCCAACGCCAGTTTTTTCATTATTTTCATCCCCGGGGAATTAAGGAAATGGCTGAAACCCGGGGCCTTCGGATCGCATATGCGGTGATTCATCTGCTCCAGTCCCTGGAATCGGCAGAGGCCGGACATCGTTTAAAAGCGCTTCGGGCACTTCGCGACGAGGTGATGTGCAGCACCAGCCAGGAACTGCAGATGAATACGGCCCGGGTGCTGATTGAAATTATGAAGGAACTGGTGCGGGCCCACGGAGATCATGGCCGCCAACTGGAGCTGGCCCACCATTTTCGTTTGTCCGCCTCAGGAAAACCCCGTATTGTGCGGTATTTTTTAAAGCAGTACCGGCTGCTGGAAATGCCCGAGGAATGGAATCACCTGGCTTTTGATGACCATGTGCATGATGCCTTCACCAAGGGCCGCAAGTCGCCCACCCACCTGATCATGGATGCCTGGATCAAGGGGGTGCGCAGACTCCGGGTCATTCATTACAACTACATTCGTCCGGAAACTGCGGCAGAGCTCATGGAGGCCGCTGATGCCATGGGTATCATGATCCGCATCGGCATTGAGTTTTTTGCCGCTTTTCACAACCGCCATGCTCAGATTATCTGGGTTCCCCGGGGGTTTGCCGATTCCGGGGATTTTTTGCGCTTTCTGGAAAAAAGCGAAGTGCGAAATCTCATGGAAGAGGGACTTAGTGTCTCCGAATACCAGCGCGGCCAGGTCATCGACATTCTTGAGGCCTTTAACCGGAATCACCGGCATACGATCAATTCTGAATTCGGCCTGGAAATGGCCCCCCTGGATCCCGAAGCATTCATGGAGTTTGTGGGTTTTGGCCAGGCCTCCCTGCTGCACCTGGCCAAGTATATTCACCTGCTGCTGCTGCCCCGGATGCAGGAGCGGGTGGCGGAATTGCGGGGGCAGCACGTGGATGCAGACGATGAAACGCGTCGGAATATCGAGGCCCTGGTGGACCGGATGAATCGCATGGATGCAGATGATATCCACCACCGGTTTCTGACCCCCGGACGCAATCCTGACGCCGGCGGCACCAGAGATGATGCCCCCGCCCTGATGCAGCTTTCACCGTGTGAGCTGGTGGACCGGCTGTCCCGGATGCATTCGGCATACCGCATTACCCTGAATTTAAGCAACATGCACGTCGAGGACGTACTGGAACTGCTTTATGAATGCCGGGGCCGGATATCCCGGCTGGAGATCTTTAACCTCAAGGATTTTGCCGACTGCAAGGTCGATCACATTCCCGACATTGACCGGCTGCAGCAAAGCATTAACAATGCCAATGTCATCCAGCTCAAACGCCTGATCCTTGAGATCATATCCCGGCTCAGGCAGACAAATGATTCCCTGGCCCTGATGCGCATTCAGAAGTTTAACTGGATACTGGCGGACATGGAATCCCTGATGGGCATGTACCGGGTCCGGCCATTGAAATCAAGGATCGGAAGCGATTCCACCGGGCATTCCCGCAGGCTGCCGGGCATGGGGCTGGCCGTGCTCGATACCCTGCCCAAAAGGGCCCAGCGGGAAGTGCGCAAAGACGAGGCCGGCGCATATATGGTGATTCCCTTTTACGTGCAGACCTTTTTCCGGCTGGTTTACGGCCAGGCGGCCAAAGCCGGAACCCTGCTATCCCTGCTGATGTATGTGATCCGTGCAATTCCGGGCCTGGCCCTGGCCGGCCGGCTGCATCACAGGGATTGGTTTGCCAGGGAGGAAACCACGAAAATGTCGGATTGCGGCAATATCGTGACCTTAAGCGGCTTTTCCACCGAGGCCAACAACGGGCTCTATATTAAAAAGCCGCCCGGCCTCGGAAAAAAACCACGTCTGCGCCGGTTTGAATACCTGCGGACCCATTTCAAAAACATTCTTAAGGTGGTTTTCGGTTTTGTGCCGGCGTTTCTGACCTTTTACCTCACCCATGACTGGTGGGTGCTGGCATGTTTCGGGGCGTTTATCTGGTTTGGGATCACCGGGCTGCGCAATATTCTCCAGTCGGTCATGGCCGGCGGCGGCCTGCGGCGATCACCGCTTCTGCAGTGGAATGATTACATCAGCTGGGATAGGATCACGGATTCATTGATGTATACCGGATTTTCAGTGCCCCTGCTGGATTATCTGGTCAAAACCCTGATGTTAAACCAGGGCCTGGGCGTCACCACCGCAACCCATCCGGTAATGCTTTATTCAGTGATGGCACTTGTCAACGGGGTTTACCTGACCAGTCATAACCTGTTTCGGGGCCTTCCCAGGGAAGCCGCGTTTGCCAATTTTTTCCGCTCGGTTCTCTCCATTCCCGTTGCCTTCGGGTTAAGTGAACTGCTTGGGAGCTTGCTGGGCCTTGCCGGTATGGTGCAGGTGGACATGATTCTGCAAAGCTGGGCCGCAGTCATTTCCAAGACCGCTTCGGATTTTGTGGCCGCGCTGATCGAAGGGGCCGTGGACCGGGCCAAAAACATTGAAAACCGGATGAACGACTACCGGCAGAAACTGCGGCAATTTCTGGACTGCTACGCCCGGGCGGAAATGCTGTTTCCCGAATCCGAGGTGCTGGATCTGCTGGAGCGCCCCCGGGAGCTTCTGCACTCCGAGGACGAGGAATCCCGGCGCCTGATCCAGGTTTTGATCATAAACGCCCTGGATCTGCTTTATTTCTGGATGTATCAGCCCCGGGCGCGCACGGCATTTGGTAATTTTGTCCGGGGCTTGTCTCCAGAAGAGCGGCACGTGTTTATCCAGGCCCAGAGCGTGCTGAAAATGGAGCGGGAAATCAGCCAGATGTTTATCGACGGCATCCTTGGCCAGTATTTTTCCAAACCCCTGGCATTTTATCTGGACCGCTCCGGGGAATATCTGAAAAACATCGGCAAATTCCAGGATTGATAAGCCGGAATCTGTTTTGACAAATAATCGGTATTGCAGTAAATTGTTCTTTGGAGACCCGGAACCGGGCATCCAAAACCCATATAACTTCCAAAAGTCCCGTCAGGTAAGCAGTCAGGCTCAGGTTGCTTATGATAAAAACCAGCGGGAATACCCGTTTTATCATAGAGCAAAACCCTCTATCTTACAGACACGGCAGGAGATGCAGATGAACGAGCCACAATCCGGCGCAAAGGGCTTGCGGCAGGCCCTTTCTGAATATGATGCCAAGCAGTTTTTAAAACCCTTTGGGGTACCCGTGGTCGAAGAGATATCTGCTCCCGGCGCTGTTCAGGCCGCAGAGGCCGCCGCCCGGATCGGCTTTCCCGTGGTTGTAAAAGCCCTTGGAAGCACGCTTTTACACAAGACCGAGGCGGGTCTGGTGCGCATGCACCTTTTTGATGAAAATGCAGTGAAAAGTGCCGCAGAAGAGATTGCCGGCCAAGCCGGCGCGGCCCTGGAAGGTTTCCTGGTCCAGCCCCAGGTTTCAGCCAGGCGGGAATTTGTTGCCGGCATGTTTCGGGACCCGGAATACGGGCCCGTGGTTATGTTCGGGCTTGGGGGCATTTTTACCGAGGCTTTCTCCGATGTGGTCTTTCGGCTGGCGCCCCTGAGTGCCGAAGATGCCCGGAATATGATTGATGAAGTCCGTTCCCGGGCGCTTCTGGATTCGTTCCGGGGAGAAGCCGCCGCAGACCGGGCCATGCTGGTCAGCACCCTCACCGGTATTTCCAGGGCGGCGCTGGAATACCCGGATGTGGCTGAAATTGATATCAATCCTTTGCTCATCACCCAAGACGGCACAGTGGTGGCCGTTGATGCCCTGGTGGTCAAGGCCCCGATCACGGAGGGGAAAAAATTTCTTCCGGCCGTGGATCCCTCTGTTCTGGGCGCGTTGTTCCATCCCCGGTCCGTTGCCTTTGTGGGCGCCTCCGCCGAGCTTGGCAAATGGGGCTATACCCTGCTGACCAATGCCATTGGCGGCGGCTACAAAGGCGATATTTACCTTGTCAATCCCAGGGGCGGAAAGATTGCCGGCCGAACCGTTTATAAGCGTGTCACCGACATTCCCGGGCAGGTGGACGTGGCCGTGGTGACCATCCCGGCAGCCAAAGTCCCCGATCTGATCCCGGAGTTTCAGCAAAAAGGGATTTCCTACATGCTGCTGATTGCTTCGGGATTTGCCGAAACCGGGGAAGACGGGGCCCGTTCCGAAAGACAGCTCGTAAAACAGGCCCGCAAAGCCGGCATTTACCTCATTGGGCCCAATACCATGGGCATCTGCAATCCCCATATTTCGTTTTACTGCACCGGCAGTCACGTGCGGCCGGAAGACGGATCGGTTAGCATGGTGGCCCAGTCCGGCAATATGGGAAACCAGCTGCTGGCGTTTGCCGAATTGCAGGGCGTGGGCATCAGGGCCTTTTGCGGATCCGGAAACGAGGGCATGATTACCATCGAGGATTACCTGGATGCATTTGAGGTCGATTCCCTGACGAAAACGGTGATGCTTTACGTGGAAAGTGTTAAAAACGGCCGGCGGTTTTATGAAAGCGCCCGCCGGGTGGGACGCAAAAAACCCATTGTTTTGCTCAAAGGGGGCCAGACCGCAGCCGGCACAAAGGCGGCTTCAAGCCATACCGGGGCAATGGCCTCGGATGCCCGGGTGTTTAACGCCGTGTGCCGCCAGGCCGGCATCGTCAAGGTGGACAAGCCCCTGGACCTGCTGGATCTGTCTGCCGCGTTTTCCTCCCTGCCGCTTCCCCGGGGCAGCCGGGTGGCCATCATGACCCTGGGCGGGGGATGGGGTGTGGTGGCCGCTGACCTGTGCGAACACTACGGCCTGCAGGTCCCGGAGCTGCCGGAGGATCTGATCCGTGAAATTGACGATGTGCTGCCCCCGTACTGGAGCCGGGCCAATCCCGTGGATCTGGTGGGAGAAAACGATGAGCAGCTGCCTGTAAAGGTCATTGAGCTTCTGGCCAATTGGGACGGTTGTGATGCGGTTATCAATCTTGGCATCGTGGGCCGCCGGCACATGCTGTCAAGGATGGTGGCTTCCGTGCAGACTGCGGATCCCGACTGTCCCGAGGGTTTCATGGAATCCATGCTCGCGTCCCTGGATGATTTTGAGACCCGCTACATCACCCATATCGCGGACTTAATGGAATCCTGCCAAAAGCCGATTCTGGGGGTGAACATGCTGCGTGATGAAAAGGACAAAACCGTCTACACCCTTGAGGGCCGCCAGTACAAGGGATTGTTTTACCCCACACCGGAGCAGGCGGTGAAATCCCTGGCCAAACTATTCGAGTATCAGCGTTTCCGCGAAAAAGAAACCCGCCAGTCCCCAAAAGCGTAAAATCTGAATCGTGAACTAAAAACCAAGTCTTAGTTCATGAGCGTTTATGTCCGGGTCCGGGCGGATTTTAAATTTTTTCACCCCTGGATAGCGCAAATGGAGTTTTTCCAGGTTGGATTTGGCAAGCCCCTGCATCCGGCTGATGCTTCCGGGGTGCACGTGCAGCATTACGGTATCCGGAAGGTCACTGGCGGCATCCAGCAGGTTTGCGGCGCGGTCATACATCAAAGATGCAAACACCATGTGGCCGAAAGCCGGGTGATAGGGCCCGGCCAGTATGGCGCCCGGGCTATCCAGGCCTTCTGATGCCTGAAGGCCCATCCGAACCACTTTAATTCCGGCATTGTTAAAAATTTGAAATAGTTTTTTGGTGCGCAAAACACCGGCTTCCAGATCAAGGGGGGCAAACCGGCCGGCCAGGTAATCAGCGGCCAGGGGGCTTTTGTTTAGGACCAAAAGCGGATAAATTCGGACAAAATCCGGCTCCAGGGCAGCCACGGCACGGGCTGTATCCAGGCTGGAGGCCTCGTCCTCCCCGGGCAGGCCGGTCATGATCTGGCAGCCCAGGGCGTATCCGGCGGTTTTCAGTTTTTGGGCCGCAAACCGGGTATCTGCAGCACTATGACCCCGCTTGACTTTTTCCAGTACCCTGTCATCCATGGACTGCACTCCAAGTTCCACAGTGGTCACCGGGTAGTTGGACATGATTTCAAGGCGTTCTTTGTCAATGGTATCCGGCCGGGTGGAAAACCGGATTCCGTTGATTTTTCCCGCGGAAACAAAACCGGCTGCCGCATCCAGCAGCCTGCAGATGTCTGCGGACCCAAGGCCCAGAAAATTGCCCCCGAAAAAGGAAATCTCTGTAAAGCCCCGGTTGGTGCGCTTAAAATTCAGGTATTGTCTTGTTGTGCGGGTGATTTCGGTTGCATCCGGCAGCACGGCGGCGGCTCCGGTCACGGAATTCTGGTTGCAGAACCGACACCTGTGTCTGCATCCCTTGTGGGGAATAAACACCGGGA